>NZ_JCAXEW010000017.1:0-134910 GCF_059759275.1 Ferdinandcohnia sp. GQ5 | reverse complement strand
AGTGCCGCTCAAAAGCGACTTTACTAATATATCATGTTTCTTTATATGAAGTCAACACTTTTTTAATTGTTAATTTCATAGATTCGAAGAACATAAAAATTATATTAACATAATATATTAAATAAATCAAGATTCTAATTTGTCGTTTTTTTATTTATGTGTTCGAAACGACAAAATTTATATTATCACTTTAAACAACTCTATTCAACAACCAATTTATTACAAATATAACCCAATATATTTTCACTGCAACTACAACAATATTCCGTTCATACTATTAAATAGACGAGAGAGACAGGTACTGTGTCCCAACTAGGTCATCGGACCTATCCCTAATTTCCGCTATGTCAACTGCTGTTCTGCAAAACTTCTATATAAGTTATGGCCCTCAATTAATTCCTGATGTGTCCCTTTGCCTGTGACTTTTCCTTTTTCAATAAAAATGATTTGGTTTGCATCGACAATGGTTGACAATCGGTGCGCAATAACGAATGTGGTTCGGCCTTCCATGAGTCGCGATAATGCTTCTTGAACAATACTCTCGGATTGGCTATCAAGACTTGCCGTTGCCTCGTCCATCATGAGAATTTTGGGATCCCGTAAAAAGGCCCGGGCAATCGCAATCCGTTGCCTCTGTCCACCAGATAATTTTACACCCCGTTCCCCTACTTCGGTATCTATTCCTTGTGAGAAAGCACGAATGAATTCATCCGCATAAGCCATTTTTGCCACTTCCCATAAGCGGTCGTCTGAGATTTGATCTGCATTCTTCAATCCGTAGCATAAATTTTCACGAATAGTTCCCGCCATCATCGCACTTTCCTGAGAGACATAGCCAATTTGACTTCGCCATGATTCGAGTGATAGCTCGTGAATAGGAATGTCACCTATTCGAATTTCACCAGTTGTTGGTTCGTAATACCGTTCCAACAAGCCAAACATCGTCGTTTTTCCTCCACCACTTGGTCCTGCAAAAGCAATCATTTGGCCAGGTTTTGCTTCAAATGACACGTCTTGAATGACTGGCTCCTCCTCTTCATAGGAAAAAGAAACATTTTCAACTTGAATTGGTAAATTTGAAATATCAATATCTTTTCCTTTCTGTCCTTCTTCTAATGGAAGTTCGATGATATCAATAATCCGTTCTGTTGCGCCTTTTGCTTTTTGCAACTGGGTGAAAAACATAGCAAATGATGTAATCGGAAAAATAATTTGAAACAAATAAAGTAGGAATGCAACAAGTGAACCTGTGGTCATTGATCCATTTGCCACACGGATTCCTCCATATCCAATAATAATAACAATGACAATCATGATAATTGTGTACATGAGTGGACCAATTAGTGCGAAAATCTTTGCCTCTTTTAACCCGTATGTAAGTAGATTTTGGACTCCATTAACCCCTTTTTCCGCTTCAAAGCGTTCAGCTGTTGAAGACTTCATCAATCGGATCTCACTAATGGTCTGTTGAATTTCCCCTGAAAATGTGGCGGTTTCATCCTGCAAACCTCGTGAGATTTTCGCCATTTTACTTCCAAGTGGCATCATGATCACCATTGTAAGCGGAACGGATACGAGCATGAGAAGTGTCATTTTCCAATCCATAATTAACAAAATGATGATTGCCCCAATGATCGAGATAACACCAGTTATAAACTGCGGGAAATGCTGCGAAATTAAATCCTTTACTATTCCGGTATCATTTACTACTCGGCTAACCGATTCCCCACTTTGTTGCTTATCGAAATAGCTGACCGGTAATCGGATGAGCTTTTCCCACATTTTTTCTCGCAATCGCGAAACAATCCGTTGACCGACGGCAGCAAGCATATAAGTTGATACACCATCAATCACCGCTTGTAAAAGAAACACAGCTGCAATGATTGCGATTAAAGTACCATTAATCGAGATTCCGGAAAATCCATCCACAAGCTCTCGCGTTAATAACGGAATCGACAGCCCCACAAAAGTTGTAATAATACTCCCAACTAAACCAAGTGTCAGCGCTGCCTTCGGAATATTCGTTGACAAGATCAACCGAAAAAACGGTCTCAACCCATTATCCTCTTTTTTCATACCTATTTACTCCTTCCTGAAACTAAGCACACCTGTCCTAGGATAGAAAGTTCCTTCGTGGGACAGAGGGACAGGTCCATTGTCCCAAACTTACAATTAATCCATTTCCAAACATATCGCTCCTTTACCTACGAATCAAACTAGATAAAGTTACAACTCTTGTACAGTTATTCCATTTCCATTTTCTATTAAATGTGGCTGACCTGTCCCCATGAACAACTGTGCACTCCCCCTCCCCAATTTGTACTAAATACTGACATACACCCATTTTTTTCTAATGTAAACACCTAATTGGTACCGCTTCATACTCTAATTAACATAGGCAATTTATACAAGACCTATGAATTCGTTTTATATGTGGAGGTAGATAAACGATGTTCTATCATATTAAAGAATTACAGTATCGAGCGAAACCAGAACGTCCCGATGCGCTTTTTGCAAAACAACTTCAAGAGGTGCTAGGGGGACAATTTGGCGAAATTTCTGTTGCACTTCAATATTTATTCCAAGGATGGAATGTTCGAGGGGCCGATGGCAAATATAAGGATTTACTTATGGATACAGGTACGGAGGAACTTGCTCACATCGAAATGTTGGCAACAATGATTGCAAGACTCCTTGACGGCGCTCCAGTTGGTGACCAAGAAATTGCTGCGAAAGATCCTGTAATTGGGGCAATCCTAGGTGGGATGAACCCACAACACGCAATCGTTTCGGGGCTTGGAGCGATGCCAGCAGATAGTGTAGGCAATCGTTGGACAGCTGATTATATTATCGCGAGTGGGAATCTGTTAGCCGACTTCCGTGCAAATTTAACTGCTGAATCTCAAGGTCGTTTGCAAGTTGCTCGATTGTATGAATCAACAACTGACCGTGGTGTAAAGGATATGCTTTCATGGTTACTTGCGAGAGACACGATGCATCAAAATCAGTGGATAGCCGCAATTTATGAACTCGAATCAAAAGAAAATATTGTGGTACCTAGTACATTCCCACGCGAGTTAGAAAAACGCGAAGTTTCTCATGTACTGTTCAATTTCTCTAGAGGAAACGAAAGTGCTACAGGTAGATGGGCGAGTGGACCAAGTATGGATGGTGAAGGTGTATTTAAATATGTAGAAAACCCTCAACCATTAGCCAAAGCGCCTAAACTACGTCCAGCACCACCATACATTCACGACACATTACCAGCCGTACTTCAAAATGGCTTAGTACCTCCAAGCATGTACTAAACTTGAGATGGGACAGAGGGACAGGTACATCGTCCCAGTTTCCTTTTCCATTTTGCTACAGTTGTTAAAATCGGAAAATGTGAAAGTATTCTTCTTTCAGGGATCAACAGTATTTCTTTTTTTCCACTTTAGTTTTCGTGTCCCGCAGACTGGGACACGGGACCTGTCCCTGCGCCCCACACCTTCGACCCACATGAAATCCCCCAGATAAACACGTGAAACCCACCCCCTTCCATAGCAAGATAATCCATGTAAGTTGATAGGGAAATCCATGTTACCTTTGAAAATTATGCGGTAATCTTACCTTACGACATTTTTTTAGAAGGTGATGGATTTGGATGTGAAACCTATTTTCCGTGAGCATTTGATTCAAAATAAATGGGGCTATATAATGGGTACCATTTTGGTTACGATATCCCTCATATTGCAACTTGTTGTTCCAATGTTGCTTGAAGTCTTCACAGATGGTCTACAAACCTTTTCTACAAACAGCGATGAACTAATCCGGATTGCCTTTTGGATGGTCATAGTGGGAATTGGTGTATTTGCCTTCAGGTCTACAGGAAGAATTTATATTTTTCGTTTATCAAGACTGTTAGAACGAAATATTCGTGAACGATTATTTTCTCATTGGGAGACTTTGCAAACAGAGTATTATCAAAAGCAACGGATTGGAAACTTAATGGCACATGCTGTTAATGATGTAAATGTCTTAAGACAAATCGGTATGCAAGGTGTGTTCCAAACATTAGAAGCAGCTGTACTAATAACAGTGACAGTCATCATGATGGCGACGACCATTGATTTGTATTTAACATTGTTAGTCCTTTTACCACTCCCTGGTTTAACCTACTTGGCTTATCGATTTCGCATAAAAATTAGGATGCACTCTAATCTAGTACAAGAAGCTATTGGCAGCTTAACGAGCCGAGTCCAAGAATATTGCTCAGGCATCAGAATCATTAAAACATATGTCCAAGAAAAATCCGAACTAAAAAAATTCGAACAGGACAATCAAACCAATGTAGAGGCAAATCAACAATTAATTCGGTCTAACTCCCTTTTCAACTCACTTAGTCAAGGAATCGTTGGGCTCAGCTACCTTACCTCGATTGTGTTTGGTTCGATTTTGGTTATGCAAAACACCATATCCCTTGGTGAATTTGTTGCCTTTAATACCTATTTATCACTTTTAGTTGGTCCTATTGAAAATTTAGGTAAAGTTATTAATTTACTTCAACAAGGATCCGCGGCCGATTTACGTTTACGAGAGGTACTTTCTACAAAACCTTCTATTAAAAACGAAGAAGGAATTGTAAACATGCAATCTATTCAAGGCAACATTATGATCAAAGGGCTAACTTTTTCGTATCAAAATAAACAAGGTCATGCACTTTCTTCTATAGATTTACACATACCAAAAGGCGCAACCTTAGCTATTGTTGGAAAGATCGGTAGCGGTAAATCAACCCTTGTTAATCTACTACTACGAATCTACAATCCACCTCGAAATACCATCTTTATCGACCATACAGATATTCGAGATATTCCGCTTAAAATGCTGCGACGATCAATCGGGTTTGTTCCACAAGATCATTTCCTTTTTTCCACATCCATCAAGGAAAATATCGGATTTGATCCAAAGGGATATAATGATCACCAAGTGGAACTTGCTGCAAAACAAGCCCATGTTTATCACGATATTACAGATTTGCCAAAAGGGTTTGAAACTGCCTTAGGGGAACGTGGCCTGTCATTATCAGGAGGCCAACGACAACGTGTTAGCATTGCTCGAGCCTTGGTGAAAGAAGCACCCATTATGATTTTTGATGACAGCTTGTCTGCTGTTGATTCGAAAACAGAAAAAAATATTTTACACACACTTAAAACGAAAATGAAAGATACCACAACAATCCTGATTAGTCACCGAATTTCCACAATTCAGCACGCTGACCAGATTATTGTACTTGACGGAGGAAAAATTATTGAAAGGGGAACACATCATGCTCTTTTAAGAAACGACGGGGTATATAAAAAAATGCATAACCAGCAGTTGACCGGACTAAATGTCAATCCGTCCCACTCCCATGGGAAACCGATTGCGATTAAGAGGAGGAATCGATGATCGAGAAGAATGTAACAAACCAACTCAAAAAATATAGTGACCAACAATTATTACGAAACATTCTCGCGTTTGCAAAACCTTATTGGAAGCTCTTTGTATTCTCTCTTCTGTTGACAACCTTGATTGTTATCGCAAGTCTGGCTCAGCCCTATTTAATAAAAATTGCGATTGACAATCATATTAATGGAATCTATGCACCTATGGTTTTTGTCGACCAATCCGAAAAAGACCAAGCATTACATATACTCGACGAACAAGGTATTAAAGGGAAAGAAGTTACTACTTTTGAGGGACATACGTATTTTCGTATAACTGAATCTGGTGGTGAACTACCCGCTGGTGTGCAAAAAGCAAGAATCGTTTCCATCGAAGGAACAAATTATCTCATCCATGGCTGGAATACTGGATTAAAGAATCCAACTAACTATGAGATTACGAATAATCAAATTTCCATTAACGACAACTTCTACCCGGTTATATCCTTGCAAGGAGATGCGGAGCAATTATTTCGCGGCCAGGATTATACCGGCATGATTTGGCTTGGAGTGCTTTATTTTGTGTTGATTATTGGTTCATCCGTTCTTACGTATTTTCAAAATAACTCCTTACAATTTACTGGTCAATCTGTCATCTTTGATATCCGGCAAACAATTATGAAGCATTTATCTCGTATGCAGGTTTCATTTTATGATAAAAATCCAATCGGGCGACTTGTCACACGAATCACACATGATGTCGAAGCTTTGAACCAACTTTATTCTCAAGTCATTGTAAATCTCATACGTGAAATCTTATTGCTAATTGGGATTATCGTGATTATGTTACAAATGAGCGTAAAGCTTACATTAATTAGTTTTACAGTGATTCCATTCATCGCCCTACTTACGTTTTATTTCAAAAAAGTCATTCGTAACGCTCAAAGGTATGTACGTTTTGTCTTGAGTAGATTGAACGCCTATTTAGCAGAAAATCTATCAGGTATGAGTATTATTCAGATCTTTGTTCGTGAAGAAAAGCAATTAGAGCAATTTAATGAATTGAATCAAGAACATTATCGGGCCGGGATGCGTCAAACCGTTTTGAATTCGATTTTTAATCCTTCCATTGGCTTCTTTGGTAATATTTCGATGGCTTTATTAATTTGGTATGGAGGCAGAAATGTATTAGACGGTGCCCTTACATTTGGCGTGGTGTATGCATTCACCCACTATGTACGGCAATTTTTTGAACCATTACGAGGTCTTGCCGACAGGTTTAATCAAATACAAGCAGCGCTTGCATCTGCAGAACGGATTTTTGATACATTGGAAACAAAGCCCACGATAGTGGATAAAGCGGACCCTATAAAACTGCCACACAAGGTGAACGGAAAAATTGAGTTTAAAAATGTATGGTTTGCTTATCAATCAGAAGATTGGGTGTTAAAGGATGTCAGTTTCACCATCTCCGCTGGAGAAACAATCGGTATTGTTGGCGCAACGGGTGCAGGGAAAAGTTCTATCATACAATTAATCAATCGTTTTTATGATATTCAAAAAGGAAGTATCACTTTAGATGGGGTATCAATAAAGGATGTAGAAATAAGTGAGTTGCGAAAGCATGTGGGGATTATCCAGCAGGACAGTTTTGTGTTTTCAGGTACTGTATTTGATAATATTCGCCTAAATAATAAAACAATCGGTGATGAAGAAATAAGAAGAGCAGCAAAATCTGTTGGGATTGACCCCTTCTTTAAAAACCTACCACAACAATACGAAACTTTACTTGGAGAACAAGGAACGGTGTTATCGACCGGGCAACGACAGCTTCTGTCCTTTTTACGAGCGATGATGGCAAATCCTGACGTCTTAATATTAGATGAAGCCACTGCCAATATTGATACAGAAACCGAAATCGTTGTGCAGGATACCCTAAAGCGAATTTCAAAAAACCGAACAACAATTATCATAGCGCATCGTCTCTCCACCATTCAACATGCAGATAATATCATTGTTTTAGATAAAGGTAGAATTATAGAAATGGGTACCCACCCTCGACTTTTTCAACAAAAAGGCGCGTATTATCGCTTATGTATGAGTCAAAACAAACAACAAATGACGAAAAAACAAAAAACGAGACTGTTTCACTTATAGCTAAATGACTACCATTATTTCGGCTTTTCATCAGAAATAGGGTAGTCATCTTTTGTTGAACTTACAAATATCTTGTAGTTATCACTAAATTGAGTTGGGGAAACACCTACGATTCTTTTAAAAATGCGGCTAAAATATAACTCATCCTGATACCCGACACTTTGGCTGATTTCTTTAATTCGAAAATCGGAAATCGCCAATAGTTCTTTTGCGCGGTCAATGCGAACATGTGTTAAGTAATCGATCGGGCTATAGCCCACATATTCCTTAAATAGACGTGCATAATGACTCGTACTCAACCCTGCCATCATGGCTAAATCTGAAAGATTCATATGTTCATGATAATGATTTACAATATAATCGATAGTGGTATCGATGGCCATTGTCGAATTTCCTGTAATCTTTTGCGAGCGAAAATCTTGAATAATCATCAGCAATAATTCTTGAAAATGCAATTTTCGCTGCATCGCTACTGTCGGACCTCTTCGTTTGGAGAGTTGATGGATTTGATCCAACACATGAATCATATTTCCCGTATTAGTAATTGGAAAAACTCCCTGTAAAGGAAAAGATTTTCCTTCAGGACGTTCAAAATTCCAATGCCCTTTATCCTCAAAAGCTACTGCATATGTAAAACGAACGAAATAAAATTCAAGCGGATTTGATGAGGATGTCTTTTTTTCGCAGATCATCCCCGGCCGAAAAATAACTAGTTTACCAGGTTTCAACTTATACTTTGTGCCGTCGATTGTTACTTCACCACTCCCTTTTGTAATAAACCAAAGTGAATGGTGTGGCTGCTCACGAAACGGCTTATACCAGTCAGGCTTACACCTCTTGTAACCGGACAGTAATAATGAAAAGACAAGCTGATTTATATGCTTTGCTATTTTCCCCGTATTCACACAAACACCACCTCACAAAAGAATCCCCATATCCTATTCACGAACGATTGTAAATATTCCATTGAGACAAGGATCTCTCGTCCCCAAATGGGCCATCAAACCTCGTCTCTCAAGACACCATTTCCAAGACCATTCCATAAACTGTAGATATGGGGTGATAATGTGAAACGTTGGTTGAAGTTCTTTATTTTATTTTACCTCTCAGTTTTATTTTTTGGCAGTTTTTTAGCAATCGGTGTATTGTGGGTTGGTGCACTTGATGAAACACTCCACATCCAAGAAAACATTAAAATGTTCCTATATTATTTCTTCGCCGGAGCCATTGGCGGTTCACTTCGACATCTGTATATGTTTTGTTCCCATTATATGAACGATAAATTAATCGATCCTCGTCATTGGGTTATGTATATTTTCTTTCCGCTATTTGCTACAGGAACAGCTGTCATCGCGGTCACACTAATTCAAAGTGGAATATTAATGATTGATTTCACCGACAATATTGACGGTCCATTCGCACAGGTCAGTGTCGCCTTCTTTGTCGGATTCGGCTTTAACCGATTTCTTAATAAACTCAATGAGATTTCAACAGGTATGTTTGATATGAGAAAACAAGATCAAAAAAAGGTCTGATTTATTCAGTCCTTATAAGACAAAAAGTGACCCGGAATCGGGCCACTTTTTTAGATTAGATTGGCAAATACATATAAAATTACGATACTCACCAAGATTGTGATATTAGTAACCGTTGCAATTAACCGAATGCTTTCATTACTGTACTTGAATTCAACCGCAAATGGGATGACTGATGAAGCAACCGGAAGTAGTAAACCAATTAATACGGTGTATCGAAACATAGCCTCGTATGGAAGCAGAAAGAACAAGGTGACTCCAATCAGTAAGCCCACTCCATACCGGAACGTTAAAAATTTTAACATTGGCTTTAAAAATTGTTTTTCAAATTTAAAATTTAAATAAAGCCCCAATAGTAATAAGCACAAAGGCATATTGGCTTGTGAAATGGTACTAGCCACATTAATGACCATTTCCGGTAATTTAATATGACTTAAATTTAAAGTACTTGCCATTAAATACGTCATCAATGGGATTGATTTCGTAAGTTTTTTTAGAATCGAAATCGGTTTGAGACTTAAACCTTCTTCAGAAAAATAGCTACCTAAAATATAGCTAATGCCAAAGACAATTAAGGATGTTCCCACATCAAATATACTAAAATACGTCAATCCGTCGATTCCCCAAATTGCAAAAACAAGTGGAAACGCAAATAAACCAACATTAAATCCGGACGACATCATCAAAAACGAACCCTTAAGCTCTTTTTTCTCATTTTTAAAAATAACCATGCCCAGTAAAGATATGATAATTCCATAAACAAGAACAATAATTGGAATTAAAATAAGCTTCAATTCAATTTCAACCGTATCAAATGTCACAAGCACTAACGCAGGAAGCGTGATTTTAAAAATAAGCTTGGAGATCGTCTCTCCATCCTTCTCCTGCAAAATACCAATGCGCTTCAACACATACCCCAGCGCAATAATCAAAACAATATACAAAAAATCCTCATTCATAAAACACTACTCCTCTGTCAGACAAAAGTTGCTTCCTGGGTCAGAGGGACAGGTCCCTTGTCCCACCAATATTTCCCATCTGTATATCAATCTATCTTTCAATTCTAATCAAAAGTTCAACAGAATGATAGATGCAAAAATCATAAATGAAAAATCGAGAGTCTGCAAAATTATTTGCAAAACTCTCGATACTTTTTTATTTCGATTCATATAGGGCAGAAACCTGTCCCATATTAATTGGAAGGTAAATAGTTAGAATAAACCAATTTGAATTGAGTTCTGCTTCCATTTTCCCATTCATCCTTTCAACTAGCTTCTTAGATAGATAAAGCCCCAATCCGCTTGCCTCGGTATTTGTGCGACTCGTAACTTCTGTATAGAATCGGGTAAATACTTTTTCTATAGCGACTTTACTATCTGATTTGATATCATTTTTCACATTAAAAATAAGAAAGTTTCTCTCGTTCTGATAGCTGATCATCGCTTTACTTTTGGCATAACGAAGGATATTTTGAACAATATTTTGGATAACACGAACGAGCATTAATTTGTCAGCAATAATTTGCCTATCATTTATCTGTTCCGGAAATTGGAGCTCGATGTTCTTTTCCTCAAGTTGTTCATAGAAGGACAAAAAGATTTCTTCAACCAGGTTAGAAAGAATAATCGATGATAACTCTATTTCTCGTTGGTTTGTTTCAATTCGAGCCAGATTATAAAATTGATCGGTCATATCTATCAGACGTTTAACAGATTGATCGATAATTTTTAAATACTGCGCCCTTTTTGTTTCATCCGTGGTTGTATGTAAGAGTTCAACATAACCCTTGATTGACGTAAGTGGTGTTCGTATATCATGAGATAACCCAGCAATAGATAACTTCACATTTTCTTCCATCTGCTTTGCCTGAAGATTTTTATCTTCAAACGTATCAATCATTTGGTTCAACTCATCAACTACATCCATCAATGCCTTCTCACGAAAATCAAGTGAAAGCCTACCTCCAAATCCAGAACGGTTTGGAAGGTTCTTAATCTCTTGTTTTAATTTACGTAGTTCTCGTTTTAAGAAATAAAGATAAAGAAGAAGCGCCAATGCAAGTGTGACTAATATCCATCCCCACATACCATCCACGCTCCTTTCAATCAAATACGCATAAAAGTATTTGCCACACAACTTTTCGAGTTTGCAAGAAATTTTTCCTTGGAAAAATCGTGGCATTGCAGGTGGCATTAACTTTAATCAGCAGAAGTGGGACCTGCCCAATAATGTTAATCGAATTTAAAACCAATTCCCCATACCGTTTTAATGTAATTCGTTCCCCCACGGTTGAGTTTATTTCGTAAATTACTAATATGCATGTTTATCGTTTTTTCACTATCAAAAAATGGTTCATTCCAAATACTTTCATAAATATTGGCGCGACTAAACACCTTTTGAGGATTCTCTAAAAACAGGAGTAAAATCGCGTATTCACGTCCAGTCAAATGAACTTGTTCTCCATCGGTTTCCACTTCACGCGTGTCTAAATTCACACTGATGTTTTTATAATGAATTTCTTTCATTTGACTTACTGACGTACTGGCTGCATGACGTAATTGAATGTGAATCCGTGCAAGAAGTTCCTTCAGATCAAAAGGTTTTATGATATAATCATCTGCTCCTGATGTTAACAGATGCAATTTCTAATCCTGATCATTTTTTGCTGAAATCACTATTACAGGAACTGTAGAGTTTTGCCGGAGCTGCTGAAGAAAATCTTCTCCATTCATCCCCGGAAGCATCAAATCTAAAAGAACTAAATCGACCTGATTTTGTTCAAATAACAACTTCCCTTCAGTTCCTGAGAATGCACTGAGTATTTGAAAGTCTTGTAATTCCAATGCTTCCTTAATAAGCGAATGAATTGCCATATCGTCTTCAATAATTAAAATGGCTGCCATATAAATCGACCTACTTAATATCAGTTCTGTTAAAAAATAGAATTCCTAAACCTAATGATAACATTATTGTAATAATACTTACCAATACCATCTCAGGAAATCTCGCAATATCTACTGGACTAGCGAAGTCTGAATAATTTAAGAAGGTTTCTGTAAACCAGAATGTGACATGCTTGAAGTGTTCAGTTTGCAGGAAAACTGGAGGAACAAAAGCAGTCATGATTGTATAAAGAAAACTCCACACGAGTGAGATACCTATGTTTTTCGTTAGGAAGCCAATCATCACATAAATTGACACATTTGCTAAAACTAATAAATAAAGCGTACCGAACGTTTTTGTCGCATAGCTTAAATAATTGGTAATACCCGCAACTTCACCAAACCCGAACACAACCGAAAAACCTATCACTCCAAGTATTGTCATGATAATTACACCAACAAGTGAAAGTAGGGAAGCCGTTACAAGTTTAGACAAATAATAATGCGTGCGGCTGCGTCCTAGGGATAATGCATTTCGAATCGTTCCATTTTGAAATTCTTCTCCAATAAAGAAACTTATAAAAGCACATATCACAAATAATATGGTAAATCCATTTTTCTCCATCATCAAAATACCTGTTGCTCCGTTAATCACTGTATCTTTAGCTTGGACTAAATCTGATCCGTAATTCACAGATATTTTACTATTCACGACCTGGTAGATTGGAAGCAAAATTAAAATACTAATAACGATCCATAGTTTTTTACTTCGTAATAATTTAATTCTTTCTGCTGTTAATAGATTAAGCATGAGTGTTTCCCCCTGTTAATTGTAAGAAATAATCTTCTAGCTTTTGTCTAGTTGTTCCAATCCTTGAAACATTCACACCAGCTAACACTAATGAACGATTGATTGCAGCGACATCATCCAATTTTTCGAAGATGTTAATTTCAGAACTATTTACGACCACGTAATCCTTTATTCCTAATTCATCTAGTACGACAACTGTTTTTTGAACCTCTGTTGTTTCTAATTCAATGTATTGACGAGTTTCACGTGCCAATTCTTCCTTGGAAAGTTCATTAATGATTTTTCCGTTATGAAGAATACCGTAATGTGTAGCGATTTGCGAAAGCTCATCAAGTATGTGACTTGAAAGTAAAACGGTGATCCCCCGTTCTGTAACTAATCGTTGGATAATTTCACGCATTTCCACTATTCCCGATGGGTCTAAGCCATTTATCGGCTCATCTAAAATTAAGAACTCAGGGTTTGTAATCAGTGTGGAGGCAATGGCTAAGCGTTGGCGCATCCCTAACGAGAAGTTTTTCGTTTTTTTCTTTCCTGTATGACTAAGGTTCATTAAGCGTAATAAATCATCAATCTCTCGGTTGCTCACACCACCATTTGCAGCTTGCACTTGTAAATTCTCCCTAGCTGTTAATTCCGGATAAAGGGCTGGTGTTTCAATCGATTGACCCATTTTTCGACGCGCTTGTTGCAATCCCCTCGAACCTGTTTCCCCAAACAGCTCGATGTTTCCTTCATCGATTTTGATTAATCCCATAACCATGCGCATGAAGGTTGACTTTCCAGCACCGTTCTCCCCGATTAAGCCGTAAATCATACCTCGTTTGATTTCAATCGACACTTTATCCAGCGCTTTGTGTTGACCATATATTTTTGAAACATTGGTTGCTTTAAGAATCGTTTCTGACATAGCTATCATCCTTCCGTTGTTGATAAACTTAGAATAAGTTGTAGTTATAAATTAAAAGACCAGAAAAGTATAAAGAAAGTGTAAAGAATGGTTTTATATTTATTTTCATTAGAGGAATTTGTCATATTTGGTGTTTATGTTATAACATTTTCCATATATGTCCAAAAGCCTTAGGATATATGGATTTTAAGTTATGGCTTTTTCCACTAATATCCAAAGGCCATTACATATATGGTGTTTTTGATGTAACCTTTTCCGCTATTTTCCATAGGTCATGGCATATATGGTGTTTTTGTTATTGCTTTTTCCACTAATAACCAAAAGTCATGGTATATATAGTGTTTTTGCTATTCCCTTTTCCACTAATAACCAAAAGTCATAGCATAAATGGTGTTTTTGCTATTGCTTTTTCCACTAATAACCAAAATCGCTAGCATATATGCTGTTATTGTTGTAGCTTTTTCCACTTTTAAACAAAACTCCAGTCATATTTAGTGATTTATTTTATTAAATGCTCTTTTCTAAAAGATTGTTGCTATTAACTTAATAATGTTTATCAGTGGAAAAAGGTGTGATTTCCGCTTCTGGCACTCGCTTTCCGCGGGCGATCCGCAAGCCTCCTCGCTCATACCTCGCTGCGGGGTCTCACAAGGCTCACTATTCCCGCAGGAGTCTCGTTCCATCCGCTCCAATCATTTCAATTAATACCCAGTGTGTTATGAAATATTGCTTATCCTAAAAAATAAAAGAGGGTGTCAATCCAACATGGATTGACACCCTCTTTATGAACCTAAAATATTCATATCTCATTTGGGTCGCTGTACCTGTCCCTCTGTCCCAACTTCGTTGATGCCGTTTATGATGTCTTCTAGGGTTACGTTTGCTAAGATTTTCTCCATAGCGAATTGAGCTTGTACAAATAAGGGTTCAATGGCATATTGAATATTTCTGCCGACGGGGCATTCCGGATTAGGATTGTCATGGACGCTAAACAGCTCTCCTTCTCTTACTACATCAACTGCCTTATAGACATCTAGCATTGTAATCTCTGTTGATTTTCTTGCGAGTTTTGCACCTGCAACTCCCGGGTGTACTTCAATTAAGTTTGCTTTTTTAAGCATTCCCATAATTTTTCTAATAACTACTGGATTTGTATTTACACTTGATGCTAAAAATCCTGATGAACATTCCCCCTCTTTCGATAACTTTATGAGGGAAAGTATATGAATTCCAACAGAAAATCTACTACTGATGGACATCGCTGTCACCTTTCTTTCATTCCTAATCGTACGTTTATTATACCTAAAAGTTGAATGTATTGACATTAACTATACATGTAACTATAATCATTACATGTAATCAATATAATTACAAGTTAAACGACATAGGAGGTAACTATAATGAAAATTGGAATTATTGGTGCAAATGGTAAAGCAGGAAGCCTAATTTTAAAAGAAGCAGTTAAAAGAGGACATGAAGTTAAAGCTATCGTTAGGGATGCATCTAAAATACAGAACAATCAAGTATCTGTTTTAGAAAAAAATATTTTTGAATTAATAAAAGCTGATGTTGAGGATCTCGATGTAGTAGTTAATGCTTTTGGTGCGCCACTTGGAGAAGAACAAGCCCACGTAGATGCCGGCCATGCATTAATTGAGGCTGTTAAAGGAACAGATACAAGAATCATAGTTGTTGGTGGTGCAGGAAGTCTTTATGTTGATGAGGCAAAAACTCTTCAACTCATCGACACACCAGAGTTTCCAGACTTTGTAAAACCAACAGCCAATGGTCAAGCACGAAATCTTCAAGAACTTAAAGAAACAGCAGATATCACTTGGACATTTATCAGTCCATCTGCAGTATTTGATTCAGAGGGAAAAAGAACTGGTACTTATCAAACTGGTAAAGACAATTTACTCGTTAACTCAAAAGGCGAAAGCTACATTAGCTACGCTGACTTTGCCATCGCAGTAATTGACGAAATCGAAAACCCCAAACACCTTAACCAAAGATTTACAGTCGTCGGCGAAGCTTAATGGGACACAGGGACAGGTTCCTTGTCCAGAACAGGACAATGCGGTACCTCCTGTTAATTATCCCCACAGTCATACGGAAGTCTATTTCATCCTATGCCTTTTATTCTATTATTTTTAAGAGGCAAACATATGAAAAACAAAGTATTTCCTGCAGAAATCGAAGTCATTTCTACAGAGGACCCTTTTGGTTTCATCTTAAAATCAAATTTGGAATTGAGAGACAGGTTGATTAACCCCTTGGGTTATGAATCTTGTCTCTTTTTTATGCCCCCTTTTCGCGAACTTATTTTTTACGAAATCATTACATTTTGCAAAATTTCATAAATACAAGTAGACACATCGGAATAATATGGTTAAACTATAAATAACATCCATTACGTCTAGGGTGTTTCATTTGTACAAACTTATAAAAACTTATCAAGAGAGGTGGAGGGGCTGGCCCTGTGAAACCTCAGCAACAGATTCGTTGAATACTGTGCTAAATCCTGCAAGCTAACAAGCTTGAAAGATAAGTGAGGTTACCCTAATCATAAAAAAGCCTCTTCTTATCTTGTTATTGGGTCTTTTGAAAGCCAATTACGAAAGGAGAGAGATGATTATGGCTATATTAAAAGAAACTGTTGAGAAACGTAAAAATGAGATCATTCGGAAACTAATTGCGTGTAACATGTATAAAAAAGATGGAAAACATCTATTTGAATTATCCCTGCCCGAATTAGAACATGAATACTTTAAAATTCAATCTAAAGGACATCCACATACTGGTTACGGATCAATACGTTGGAAAAACTTTTAAAAGTCTTTCCTTGAAGGAACAAAACTTGTTTGAAATTAGAATAAAATATGCCAAAAAGCTTGGATCACCATATGTGACCCAAGCTTTTTCATTTCCTAATATGCTGTCCAACCCGCATCCCCGGTGATGACTGTTCCGTTGACAAAACTTGCGTCATCTGATGCAAGGAATAGTGCAATACTTGCGATTTCTTCCGGTTTACCTGTACGTGGATTGATAGCCAATCCTGGCATAATACGGCCCATTCCAAAATCACTTCTGCCAGTCATCGAAGCACTGATATTAGTTTCAACACCGCCTGGTGCAATCGCATTACAACGAATCCCACTTTGAGCATACATGAAACCGGTGTTTTTCGTGAATCCAACTACCGCATGTTTAGAGGCGGTATAAGCAGCGCCAGCTCTTGCCCCTTGAAGTCCGCCTGCAGATGCTACGTTGATAATAACCCCAGCCTTTTTCTCTAAAAAGATTGGCAGTACTTTACGGGTTGCGCGCATTACACTCGTTGTATTTACCGCAAAAATTCTTTCCCATTTCTCGTCTTCAATTTCTCCAGCTGGTTCAAAGTTGTCCATAATTCCTGCATTATTTACTAAAATATCTACTGTTCCATACTTCGTTACAGCAGAATTAATTAAGTGTTGAATATCTTCTTCTTTTGCAACATTGGTCATAACAGCGATAGCTTCTCCGCCATTTATCTTGATTTCATCAACAGTTGCATTAGCAGCTTCAATATTAATATCTGAAACGACTACTTTTGCACCTTCATTTGCGTACAGAATTGCAATTGATTTTCCCATACCAGAAGCGGCACCTGTAACAACTGCTACTTTTTTCTCTAGCCTCATGTTCATTCCTCCAATTATGATAGAATGCATTTTAATAAACAGTTGTACGTTAATCAACAACTACCTATAGTATAATAAGAAGAATAATACGCTTACAATCAGCAAAAACATGATTAAGTGTTTACTAATAAACAAATATATATGAATTTGTCTAGTATTTTTGTTTTATCAAACATGGGAGGATGTTTATGTCTAGTAATAATGACTATCTTGACCGCCGAATTGTAAAGTCAAAGCGAGCAATAAAAGATGCATTACTATCCTTAATGAATGAAAAAGACTTAAAGAAGATTTCGATATCAGATATTGTACGGGTTGCGGACCTAAATCGTGGTACATTTTATAAGCATTTTCAATATAAAGAAGATATTCTACATGAGATTATGGATGAAGTCATCACTGACTTGATTGAATCTTATCGGGAACCCTATAAAGGTGTTGAAGTATTGGAAATTAAAAAACTATCTACGTCCGCGGTAAAAATATTTGACCATGTCTTTAAATACGCAAATTTTTATACACATATCGTCAGAACACACACTTTAACAGGCTTTCAAAATAAGTTTTGTACCGTCTTAAAGGATCTCGTCTTAACTGACTTGCATGAGGTACTCACCAATCCAAAAATTGATAGGGAGATTCACGCCAATTACCAAGCATATGCAATATTAGGGATGGTCGTAGAATGGATTAATGGCGGGTTTAAATACAGTCCACAATTCATGGCAGAACAACTCCTCGAAATAGTCAAATACAATAGGGCTGATACTGTTGTGAAACCAGTGAAAAAATAATATGGGACAGTTAACTGTCCCTAGCATTTTTATTTTATCCAATGATCTGGCCTAACTAAAAAATTCGGTATTATTGTATGTACATTTCCTCTAGCTGAATTGATTTGAGACTGTGTTAGAAAAAGAGCATCATCTAGGTTTGCATTACTTAAGTCTGCATCACGAAGATCAGCACCAATAAAGTCAGCTTTTCTTAAATCAGCATGGCTCAGATTAGCTGCTATTAGTAGAGTTCCTCGGAAGTTAGCACCCTGCAAATCAGCCCCTTTTAGATTGGCACCTACGAAATCAAGACCCTTCCGTTCCTGTTTCACTTTACTTTTTAAAAGTAAATCTTTTCGATACGTTTTACTAGCCTCCAGCAAGAATTCATTCACCTTACTACGATGGGAAACAATGTCAGTCTGTAAAATTTCTTCAGGGGCTCTCTCCGTTAATTGTAACGTTTCGTTGTATAGACTTTGCATACTAAGATGAAATGACTGAGTTTCCCTCAAGTTTAATGCTTGATTGAGATACCAAAGCATTTCATGTAGTTGTTGTACAAGTGGAAATACCTCGAACATTTCACTGGCTCGCTCTGAATTGTCTCTCCAATCATTACCTTTATAGATTGTTTGTGAGACATGTTGACCGGCTCCAAAGCACTCATAAGAAACACATCCACGAAACCCTTTTTCCCTTAATCCCTCATGAATTTTACAACGGCTATCTGAACATAAATTGCGACATGGCTCTCCACCATCTTTATTAAAGGGAAAATCTGATGATTTCCCATAAGGTAAGGCTACACAACATAATCCAAAACAATGAGTACAATCAGATTTAAAATAATCATTCATACTAACACTTCCATATTACCTTGATATATCCCAAGTATAAATGAAGATATAATCAATTTATACAATTATTTATTTGGGACAACAACCTCTACTGTCCCGTTGTTAGCTGGTGAGTTGGTCTATCCCTATTCGCTTAACGAATTTATAAAATTGCTCCCGCTTTTTACCCTGCTCTGCATATGTAGAAATTATATTTTCGATAGAACCATAGAGTTCTTCTGGTGTTAGGTTCTCTTTCAATAAAGTACCAACCTCAGCATCCTTTCCTTTTGCTTTCCCACCAACATATAAATGATAGTGATCTCTGATTTTCATGATCCCGATGTCATTAACAAGCGGCTCACCGCAGCCTACCGGACAACCCGTATATGCCACCCTAAGTGTAAATGGTACAGGCTTCCCAGCAATACGGCGATTAACTTCCTTTGCAACTGGCATGCCTTCTTCCTCTTCCCCTTTGCAAAAATTGCACGTTCTTAAACTCTTAACGAAGTTTCCAACTGGATAACAAGTTAATCCTACCCGCTCGAATTCTTCAATGATTTCATCCTTTTGAAATTCAGGAATTTCAATGTATAGCTGCTGGAATGTCGTCAGTTCAAGCTCTTCATCTTCATTCATATATTTAGAAATTGCTACAAGTTGCTTTGCATTCAACTTTGCACCAAATCCAATGCCACCATTAATGGCAATCTTTATTTTTTTCACATCTTCACCCATCCTAAACACACCCCTATATTAATACACCCGGTAGGTATATATCACGTAATATTAATAGACTATTTGTATCAATAGTTTACTATACCCCCCTAATGTATGTAAACTAATTTTGACACCTGAACAAACCAAAAAAGCAGCCCTATAGACTGCTTTACTAAAATCACTTTATAAAAGTAGCGTCACCAACATCCACATACATCGCCTCCCCACTGGTTGCGTCAATCCCACGGACGTGACCAACTGTATTTGGAAAGTCTGCTACATAAGCTAGACTATAGACAGACATCCCGTCTTGATCATACTCACGGATAAACATTCGTTCCATTTTCAAATATCTTTTATATATTTCTTTTGCCTCATCAACTGAAATGATAGGCTTAGTTGGTAGATTACTATATAATTCAAGGGATGGTATGTCCAAGTTGAAATGAGTTATCTTACCTGTATATCTCCCAACCTCGATTACTGTCACATGATTAACAACTCGCAGCCCTTGATGGAATAAATGAACATAGAAGGTGTAAGTTTCCTCAACTTCAATGTATTCCTCATCCCAATCATCAAACTCCTCTTCAAACATTTCAGCTTCATTTAAATCTTCTTCAAGCTCGATTACTTCTTCCTCATCCGCAAATACATCATCGAACTCATCATTTTCCGTTTCAAAGATCTCAAGTCTAAATCGTTCATGTGCATCAGGATACAGTTTAAACAACAGACCCATTGCACGCTCTTGGGCATTTTCTAAGCCAATATCTTCCCCACTATTATCATGTTCTTCCCCATTTTTAACTTGTAAAAGGAACCCAGTCTTCTCATCAAAACATAGCTTTATCACATGATTGGACTCTTCTTCCATATCAAAAGAATACGAATCTAGAGATACTTGCTTGGACCAAACTTCAATCCGTTTCCCATCCAATACTTGCTTATGCAAAAGTGTATAGTCAGTTGTTAGACCGACTAATTCGTATACATCCTTAACTGAGCACTCTCGTTTTTCTATAGTCAAATCCGTTGGATATTCTTCTTTTATACTTGTAAACTCTGACCCGTCAACAGGGATTTCCATGATTTGTTCAATTACACTATACGAAAGGTGGTAATTGTTATCTCCATTTTTATAAACTTCATGATCAAATTTTTGTATATTCAACTCGAAGTCTAGTCCTTCAATGTATTTTTCCAAAGCTTCCTCTTCAGATACAACGAAATCAGAATAACGAATCTCATATTCTTCATCTGTACTGTAAAAACTCATGATTTGACCTGATGTTGAAATAGTTATCGTGAAACCGGTGCTATGTATAAACAAACCATAATTCTCATCTCTCTTTTCATACGTCACCATGTACGGATTATCTAAATCTAGGATACCCGAAAACTCGTATTCTTGCTGTCCTGGAAAAAAGGTGTCAACAAATTTTTTCGCAATCGCTGTTAATTCTTCCTTTCTAAGTTCCCCCTCTGGGGCATCATCCACTAACGAATAGCTTATTAACTCTCCCTTTTCATTCAAAGAATAGCTCCCGATTATTTCATCTGTAGCTGATTCTAGGATATCAAAAATTCCGTCTTCATCCTCCGATACTTGATCATACACTCCTACAGGCAAAAAAGCCTGCAACTTCTCTATTATTTTGTTCATCATATTCCTCCTCTCTTACAGATGGAAGGTCCATTGTTCCAAGTTGGGACAATGGACCTATCCCCTTGTCCCAAAAAAGGGAGTTCATGTCTCAACCACGAACTCCCATACTGTGTAATGTAATTTTATGCTACAACATCATAGCCTTCTTCTTCAATTGCTTCTTTCATAGCATTGACATCTACTTTAGTTTCATCATAAGTAACATCTACTTTACCTGTTTCCAAGTGAACTTCAGCAGCTGATACGCCATTTAAGTTTTTCAATGCGCCCTCGACTGCTGCTTTACAGTGACCGCATGACATACCTTGTACGTCTAATGTTTTCTTTTCCATGATGTTTTCACCTCCTTTAACGTGCAAGAATATCTAGCACTTTGCGCATTCAGCTCAATAATCATTAACCATAATGTGAGCCCCAAGCACTTAGTTTATAATTTCACTCGTTTTAAACGAAGTGAGTTCGAAACTACACTTACTGAGCTTAATGCCATTGCAGCCCCGGCGATCCATGGTGCAAGTAATCCAATCGCTGCAACCGGAATACCTGCTACATTGTATCCGAAAGCCCAGAATAGATTTTGACGAATATTTTTAATCGTTTGATGACTGATTTTAATGGCTTTTGGAATTAGCAATAACTCCCCACCAAGAATGGTTAAGTCAGCGGCTTCGATTGCAACTTCTGTTCCTGTGCCAATAGCAATCCCGATATCTGCTGTGACAAGAGCAGGTGCGTCATTTACGCCATCTCCAACCATGGCAACCTTTTTACCTTTATCTTGTAACTCTTTCACTTTGTCTGCTTTTTCTTCAGGTAACACTTGTGCAATTACCTGGTCGATTCCAACTTGTTTCGCAATCGCTTGCGCAGTTCTTTCGTTATCACCTGTTAACATGATGACTTCAATACCCATCTCTTTTAATTGCTTAATCGCTTCTGGCGCAGTTTCCTTAATTGTGTCAGCCACGGCAATCATACCGCGATATTCTCCATCAATTGCAATCAACATCGCTGTTTTTCCTTGTGTTTCATATTCGACTAATTGCTTTTCAGAACCGGTTGTAATAATAAGATGATCCATCATCAGTTTTCGATTTCCCACAAGAACGTGTTTACCAGAAATTCTTGCTTCGATACCATGGCCGGGTATAGCTCTAAAATCTTCGACCTCTAAAAATTCAATATCATTTTCTGTTGCATGGGCAACAATTGCCTCTGCAAGTGGATGTTCTGAACCTTTTTCCGCACTAGCTAATAGCTGCAACGCTTCATCGTCACCCGTAAAGTCAGTAACTTCTGGTTTACCTTTTGTGATAGTTCCGGTTTTGTCTAAAACAATCGCTTCAATTTGATGTGTACGTTCTAAGTGTTCTCCACCTTTGAATAAGATTCCGCTCTCAGCTGCTCTACCTGTCCCAACCATAATGGATGTCGGAGTGGCAAGACCTAAAGCACACGGACATGCAATCACGAGTACAGCGATTGATGCGACTAATGCAGGTTCAAACTGACCTGGTTCCACAAAAGCAATCCAAATAACAAAGGTTAAGATTGCAATGCCAATTACAATTGGAACGAAATAACCTGAGATCACATCAGCTAGACGTTGAATTGGCGCCTTTGAGCCTTGCGCTTCTTCTACTACTTTAATAATGGATGCAAGGGCTGTATCTTTCCCAACTTTTGTTGCTTCCATTTCAATTGCACCATTTTTATTAATTGTGGATCCGATTAATTTTGAACCTGGATCTTTTTCAATTGGAATCGATTCACCAGTAAGCATTGATTCATCAACAGACGTTCTTCCTTTCACAACGATACCATCTACAGGTATTTTTTCACCCGGTTTTACAAGAACACGATCGCCAACAACAACGGCTTCAACAGGTATCATGACTTCTTTTCCATCCCGAATCACTCGTGCTTCTTTCGCTTGCAGATTCAACAATTCGGAAATCGCATTTGTTGTATGACTCTTTGCTCTTGCTTCTAAAAACTTACCGAATAAAATCAATGTGATTAAAACGGCACTTGTTTCAAAATATAAATGTGGCATATAATGTGCGTTCCCGATGGTTTTCAGTGCTTCATATAAACTGTAAAAATACGCGGCACTTGTACCTAAGGCTACAAGCACATCCATATTAGCCCCACCATTTCGAAGGTTCTTATAGGCACCTTCATAAAATTGCCAGCCGATAATAAATTGAACTGGGGTTGCTAATGCAAATTGAAACCATGGGTTCATAAAAATAGCCGGTATGGTCATTCCAAATAAATGAACAAGCATCGTAATTAACAACGGTGCTGACAGCAGTACCGAAATAATTAATTTTATTTTTTTGGATTGAAGTTCTTTTTCTTTATAGGTTTGCTTTTCCTCAGCTTCCACCTTTAGTTTCGCGTCATACCCTAGCTTCTGTATCTTCTCAATCAAGTCTTTGACATCGATCATCCCTGGGTTATATTCAATGGCGGCACTTTCAGTCGTTAAGTTGACCGTTGCCACCTTAACACCCTTTTGTTTATTCAATACCTTTTCAATCCGATTTGAACAGGCCGCACATGTCATCCCAAAAACATCGAGTTCAGTTTTTTCCATTATTACGCCATATCCGATATTTTCAATTTTCTTTGTAATTTCCTCAATCGATATCTTTTCCGGGTCATAATTAACGGTTGCTTTTTCCGTTGTTAAATTAACCTGCGCTTCCACCCCATCCATTTTATTTAACTGTTTTTCAATACGGTTGGAACACGCAGCACACGTCATTCCCGTTACACCAAGTGTTGTATGCTGCATTGCACGCTGTGCCTCACTCATCGTCTATACCCCCTATTTCGAGAACTGTTTTAAAACAGTCATTAACTCGTCAATCGCTTCTTGCCCTTCCCCATTCTTAATAGAATCACTGACACAATGTTTCATATGTCGTTCCGTGATCGTATACCCAGTTTGCTTTAATGCAGATTGGATGGCACTTATTTGTACTAAAATATCTACACAATATCGATCTTCTTCAACCATTTTCTGTATGCCACGAACTTGACCTTCAATACGTTTTAAACGGTTAACAATAGCTTGCTTTTCATCTTTTGATCTTGGTTGACTCGGGTGCTCATGTAAAAATTTATCCAAATCAATCACTTCCTTTACTTTATAATTTTACTATACCCCCCTATAGTATTCAAGTCAACGAAAAAGAGTGATTAAGATTAACTTTTTTACGCGAATAGCTATAGTAGGTATAAATTTTTTCGAAAAAAAAGGGTAATTAAGCCCATTATCAATATATCTTGAATTTATCAATATCATTTTATCTTTATAATTAAAGTGTACGATACCCCCCTATTGTATGCAAATGAAAATTTTGTGACTTATAAAAGAAGATACCCTTCTATATGGTTCGGTACATTCAACCCTTGAACTTTTCGAGATATTTCATATTATTAATTAGTAACATAGTTAGAAAAAGGGAGAAACAATGAAGAAACTAATAAAGACTTAATCGTATTCTTAAGTATTACAATCTTATCCGCTTGTTCGGATACCGTTGATGTACAAGGAATTCAAGAACTAGCAGACAAGGTTGAGCAAGCTAGCGAAATTGTCGGTTCCAACGAATTAGAAGAGTTCAGCGATGCGGTAGGTAATGCTGCAGAATTTGCTGGAGAAATTGAAAATTTAACTGAAGTCCTTACGAAACTGCCAGATGGAGTTAATGAAGATAAAGTTGTAACGGCTCATATAGAATCTTGTTATGACGGTGACACTTGTAAAGCGATTATAAATGGTAAAAAAGAGTCCCTTCGTTTTTTACTAGTAGATTCAAGTGAAATTAAAGGTGGCCCTATGCCATTTGCAGAGGAAGCACGTGATTATTTAAATAATTTAGTGGAAGGAAAAGAAATTGTTCTTGAGTTAAGTAAAGGTAATAGTCGTGATAAATACGATCGCCTACTTGTCTACGGCTTCTTACCAACGGGTGAAAACATTCAAGAAACAATGTTAAAAGAAGGACTTCTAATCGTAAGATATATCTATGAAGACAAAAAGTATCTAGATGATTATATTGCAGCCATGGAGCAAGCGAAAAAAGCGAAAATCGGCGTATGGTCGATTCCTGGATATGCAGGGTATGATCGGCCTTATAATATAGAGGCTGTTTCACATTAAGATAATACAGCAAAAAGTCTATCCTAATACAAGCTTTATTTCGTATATTCTTTATCAATGATGATAAATCTACCATTAGAGGTGATTTAATGAACATACTTTGGGGGATATTCGGAATCTTGGTTGTACTTGGGATAGGCTTATTAATATCGGGTAACAGGCGTAGTATTAATCCCAGAACAATCCTGATTGGATTACTTATCCAATTGAGTTTTGCTTTTATTGTTTTAAAATGGGAGACAGGAAGAGCGGCACTTAAATGGGTTTCAATGAGGGTTCAGGATATTGTTAACTACGCTAATGAAGGAATTTCTTTTCTATTTGGGTCGCTTTCGAATACAGAGGAATTTGGTGTTATTTTTGCAATACACGTGTTAACGATTATTATCTTCTTTTCTTCATTAATCTCAATCCTCTATTATCTTGGGATTATGCAATGGTTCATCAAGATCATCGGAGGAGCATTATCTAAGTTACTCGGAACCTCCATGACTGAATCCATGTCTGCAGCTGCAAATATCTTTGTTGGCCAGACAGAAGCACCTTTGGTCATTCGTCCTTACTTAGCTAAAATGACCAACTCGGAACTATTTGCAGTAATGACAGGTGGACTTGCTTCGGTTGCGGGTTCTGTCCTAGTAGGGTATGCGCTCCTAGGTGTTCCCTTAGAATACCTTCTGGCTGCAAGTTTCATGGCTGCACCAGCTGGACTTATTTTAGCAAAGATTATTATGCCTGAGACCGAGCATTCAAACATTAAAGATTATGAAATGCAAAAAGATACTGATTCGACTAACGTAATTGATGCTGCAGCCCGGGGTGCAAGTGATGGTTTACAACTTGCTTTAAATGTTGGTGCCATGTTACTCGCCTTTATTGCACTTATTGCGTTAATAAACGGAATATTAAGTGGACTAGGTGGTATATTTGGTTATAACGCTTTGAGTCTTGAAAGCATCTTAGGAATCATCTTTTCACCAATTGCATTTGCCGTGGGTGTACCATGGTCAGAAGCAATCACGGCTGGAAGCTTTATAGGTCAGAAGCTTGTCCTAAATGAATTCGTGGCATATTCTTATTTTGCCCCTCAAATTCCTGAACTAACTGAAAAAACAGTCATCGTTGTCAGTTTTGCATTATGTGGTTTTGCAAACTTAAGTTCGATGGCCATTCTGCTTGGTGGTTTAGGTGGACTAGCACCATCACGACGCGCAGATATCGCAAAATTGGGATTACGATCAGTTGCTGCAGGGATGCTTGCTTCTTTATTAAGTGCTGCTATTGCAGGGATGTTTATTTAAAATTTCAGAAAAAGGATAAGGTGTTGCCTTATCCTTTTTCGTATCTAATATGCTTCAAGACTAACTTCATTATCTATGATTAATTCAGCCTCAGTATTTTCTACTATATCTTTTACACTATACCCCTTTGCTACCTCAACTAATTTTAAGCCATTCTCTGTAACATCAATAACGGCTCGATCTGTTATAATGCGATCCACAACGTTTTGACCTGTAAGTGGTAGACTACATTTCTTCAATAGTTTAGGCTGACCTTGTTTATTCACATGCTCCATAATGACAATCGTCTTTTTGGCACCGTGAACTAAGTCCATGGCTCCACCCATGCCTTTAATCATCTTGCCAGGAATCATCCAGTTGGCTAAATCGCCATTCTCAGCCACTTCCATACCACCTAGGATTGCAATATCTATATGTCCCCCGCGAATCATAGCAAAAGACTCGGCACTGCTAAAAAAGCTAGCTCCCTTCATCGCCGTAACTGTTTCTTTTCCTGCGTTGATAAGGTCAGGGTCTACCTCTTCCTTCGAAGGGTAAGGCCCAATTCCTAATAATCCGTTTTCCGATTGTAAAACCACATGTTTATTGTCCGCAATATAATTTGCCACCATTGTTGGCATGCCAATCCCCAGATTCACATAATTACCATCCTTAATTTCCTGCTCCGCCCTTTTTGCAATCTTCACTCTCACGTTATTCGACATTGTTTTCCCTCCCCTAATCTCTTATTGTTAATCTCTCAATTCGTTTTTCATGCTTACCTATAACAAGTCCCTGAACATAAATGCTGGGTGTGTGAATTTCGTTAGGTTCGAGTTCGCCAACTTCTACAATCTCCTCTACCTCTGCAATCGTATATTTCCCAGCTGCTGCCATGATTGGATTAAAGTTTTGAGCTGTTTGTCGATAAACTAAATTCCCTAATTTATCTGCTTTCCATGCTTTCACTAGACTATAATCGGCTGTTAAACCTTCTTCTAGTAAATATTCTTTTCCATTAAACTCTCTTGTTTCACGTCCCTCCGCGATTGGAGTTCCCACTCCTGCCGAGGTATAAAATGCTGGGATACCTGCTCCACCAGCTCTGATTTTCTCTGCTAATGACCCTTGTGGAACTAGTTGAACCTCCAATTCGCCACTTAGCACTTGTCTTTCGAACTCCTCGTTTTCTCCCACATAAGAGGAAATCATCTTTTTGATTTGTTTATTTTGCAAAAGGATTCCAAGTCCCCAATCATCTACTCCACAGTTATTCGAAATCACTTTTAAATCCTTTACATTCGCCTGCCGTAGGCCAATGATTAGATTTTCAGGAATTCCAACAAGGCCAAAGCCACCAACCATTAAGGTCATCCCATCTTTGATAGCGCTTACAGCTTCTTCAAAGCTTGTAAATATAGTTTTCATTTATTTCCCCTCCTGGAATACGATTTTTGAATCTCTGTATTTATTTCACAATTTTCAATATCTTCTTAATAAAATTTTACAACAATCCCATTTATCCGTAAAATGAATATTAAGAATAAACTTTATTACAAAATGGAATAAAAGGAGGCATGTATGGAGTTAAAAGATTTACGCTACTTTATGGAAGTTGTAGATTACGGTAGTTTTACAAAAGCAGCAGTTAACACCTACATATCACAACCAACCTTAAGTAAATCCATTAAAAAATTAGAAACTGACCTTAACGTTGAATTATTCGAACGCTCAACTCGAAAATTAGTTTTGACAGATGCAGGTAAACTTGTATATATGCAAGCAACTAAAATACTAGGTGCCACATACGAACTACATACCTTATTAGACGATCTTATCAATCTGCCGACAGGGAAAATCAAAATTGGGATACCCCCTTTAATTGGAACACTCTTCTTTCCAACTATTGCGCAAGAATTTGGAAAGAAACATTCGCAAGTGTCGTTAGAATTAATTGAACTTGGTGCCAAGCGTATTGAACATTTGGTAGATGAGGGGCAAGTAGGCGTTGGTGTTGTAGTAAATCCGACCGACCACCATAAATTTTGGGTCGCCCCCTTTATTAAAGAAGAATTTATGCTTTTCACTCATCCCAGACACCGATTATCTAATGAGGATTGCGTAAAACTTGAACAACTTGAAACTGAATCTTTTATTCTCTTTAATCAAGAATTTGCTTTACATAATTTGATTATTCAACAATGTCAAAATGCTGGATTCACTCCTACAATTGCTTATGTGAGTTCACAATGGGACTTGATAACGGAACTTGTGATTGCACAATTGGGGGTTACTCTTTTACCTAAATCAACGTATTCAAAAATGGATAAAACTCAAATAAACATGATTCCACTCGAATCACCTCCAATGTGGGAGCTTGTTGTCATTACCAAAAAAGACAGGTATCAATCTTTCGCAGTAAGGGCTTTGTTGAAATTTATTGCTGAGGAGTTTGGAGAATTATTAACCTAAACAAAAAGCAACCAACAAACATTTATCTTTCCGTGTTTGTTGGTTGCTTATTTATATTACTTCGTTACCTCTGACCCAAACGCTTCTGCCTTTAGCAAAATGTCATCCTTTTTAACTTCATATAGACCATACGGCACCAAGCGTAAACCCGGAAGGAAGTCGCAGGTTAAAAACAATAAAGTATAGAGTATATCATGGAATGGGAATCCCCTTTCCTGCAGTGTTTGAAGCAATTCATCATGATATTGCACGGCTTTATCAAATGAAGGGTTCGTAGTCATCATACCTGTAAGTGGTAACGGGATTTCAAGGATGATGTCATTTCCATCCACAATGACAATACCTCCACCCATTTCATAAGCCCGTGCTGCTGCTTTTGCCATCGCTTGATGGTTTCTTCCAACAACAAGTAACTCTGTCGTCGTATTGTACGTCGAAGCCATCCCATCAAGGGTAACAGCAAATCTTTCCAGGACAGCTCTACTGACCCAATTTCCTCTTCGATCAATCAATGCTGAATACATTAGACCTTCATGACCTGAAAGATCCGCAACACCATTCACAGATGGGATGATGGTATCCTTCCTAGCGGTAATGACATTACTCTTAAAATATGAAACTGGTAATGGTTCATTCTCATCTGGATGTGGATATTGATAGAGTTCTGGGTTTTCTAACACAGATTTCGGGAATTCAAATGCTTCTCTCACCACATATTTTGTCCAGTCTATTTCCGGCATCGATGCGAATAATTGTCCATTTTCCGCAACTATTTCGCCACTTGCAACAACTAAGTCCGGGCGGAAGTCAACTAGGTCTGGAAGCAGGAGGATGTCTGCCTTTCTTCCCGGGGCAATGCCCCCAATATAATCCTCAAGGCGAAGGTATGTAGCTGCATTGATTGTTACCATTTGAATGGCGTCCATCACTGGAACACCAAGTTCAACTGCTTGACGAACAAGTCCATCAACAAATCCTTCTCTTTCAATAAAGCCAGGATGTGGCCCATCTGTTGTCATCACAATTCTACTTGTGCTGACCTTACCTTCTGTAATCATTTTAATCACTTCTTCTAAATCTGGTCGAAGCGAACTGTTTCGTAATGTCGTCCACATCCCCAATCGAAGGCGGTCTAATGCTTCTTTGGCCGTAATCGCCTCATGGCACGCAGTCACGCCTGAAGCGACAATCGCATTTAATTTTTCATACGAACAGCCTGAAGTATGGCCGTCGGAAACCTTTCCGATTTCTTTTACATAATCCATTGTTTCTAGAAGAAACGGATCTCCATTATAAAGGAGCGGCCAGCGTGTTACTTCAGCCGAACCAACCACTTCGTCCAATGCTAATAATTCCTGAATATCTTGATGATTATACCACTCACGTTCACCTGGATAGTCCGCCTGTGAAACAAGTCTTACAAGCCAAAGGAAATTTCCTGGAAGGGACTTTAAGTCATAAACCATGTCCTTGAAACCTTTCGCTCCCATATGTAAATAGAAAAATAAATTATCATTGACCGATGTGGTTGTACCCAGTGGCAACACCTTGCTTGTAATGCTGATAGGGTTATAGACAACCCATGGATGAGAATGTGCCTCAATGAACCCAGGAGACACGTACTTTCCTTCAGCATGAATAACCTTCGTATGCTCTCCAACCATCGCTTCACTTTCACCAACATACGCGATACTATCCTTATATACAGCCACATTTAGCTTTAAAAATTCACCAGAATACACATTAATGACTGTCCCACCTTTTATGTACAAATCAGCAGGTATATTCCCCTTTGCTACTTCCACTAGCTCACTTCTCTTTGCTCTTAGCTTCAAACTCCCCACTCCTCTACACTAAATCAGTAACATTACGTTTTATTCACTTTCGTCTTTATAACATAATATTAATAAGACTAGTGTAGAACTGTCAATCCTATTGCTTGAATTTATAAAAAATTTAGATTTTGGTACACGGGGACAGGTCCCTTGTCCCAAAACTAATACAAAAAGCAGCCCCTTAGGACTGCTTTTTAACGTTCACCAACATCGCTTAGTTATCAAATCGCTTGATTGAGAAAGGACGAATATCAAACTTTGTATTACGATCCCCAGTTACTAATGTACTTAAAATTTCCCCTACTACACTACTAAACTTAAAGCCATGGCCTGAGAATCCACAAGCAATCACGACATGATCATAACTTGGGTGTTTATCAATAATAAAATCTTCATCTGGTGTGTTCGTATATGTACATACCTTCCCCAACTTGTGAAGTCCAACCTTATCTAAAAAGTTCTCTGCAAAACGAGTTACATCCTGTATATCATTTTCATGAGTTCCAAATTCTTCAATAGGTTTCTCCATATTTCTAGGATGTCCCTCATCGTGACGCCCAATTTTAACACCTGCTTCATTAATACTAGGAAAACCATAGAATGTTTCTGTAGGCAATTCAAATGTGAAGGCTGGAAACGTATCAGAATGATAGATACCCTCATCAGTATCAAACCACGAAAAGGTTTTTCTTACTTCCTGTAACGGCAATTCTAGTCCAATAAGTGGAAGAACTTTTCTAGCACCCGCACCCGGAGTAAAGACGAGTGACTCAGCTGTAAAGCTATCATTTTCTGTTTGTACCTCTACATGATTCTCAAATATGCTTATGGATGTCACAGGTGAATTAGGCTTAAGAACTGCTCCATTTTTTAAAGCATCTGTCTTATAAGCACTTATGCACTTCTCACTCATTAATACACCTGAATCCAACTCATAACAGCCTATATAACCCTCTGGTACACTAAAACCATTCCATTTTTCATTAATTTCCGCAGCGGATAACTGTTCCACATTTAAAGAAAATTTCTCGGCACTACTCATTACATTTTGAATAAATGGAGAATCAGGAAGACCAACATTAATAACCCCTGTATTTACAAAAATTTGTTCTTCTGACAGCTCTTGAAGCTTATTCCACAAGGCCTGTGCCCTTAGTGCCATCTCAACATAACTCTCGCCTTCTCCATAGGCATGGCGAATAATTCTTGTTTCTCCATGATGTGATCCTTCTGTATGTGGAGGATTATGGGAATCTATCAATAATACACGCTTCCCTTTCTTCGCTAAGTAGTAGCCAGCTGCCATTCCCATCGATCCAGCACCAACGATAATAACTTCAAAATCCATATGTTAGATACCCCCACTCGTTATCTGCCTGAATTCTATTTGCTGAAATCAGATACACTGAGCTTATTTCTCATTCAAATCCATCGCAGCCTTAATTAATTCGTTAAAAACATCAGGCTGAATCTCTTCCATTTTTTTAATCCTAATATGCCTCACCCCTTTGCCTGACCCTTGTAATAATTGATTTGTATCCTTTTCTTGAAGTTCAACACCCCTATGGAAACCAAGATTCACATGTTTTTTAGAGGCCTGAAGATAACACACCAATCCATTGTAGGTGTAATTCGGCATCGACCACTTATATTCCTCAATTAAGTTTGGAGATGCATCTAGTATGATTTTTCTTAAAGCAAGTGTAATGCTCTGAATATCTTCAGGTAGTTCCGAAATATATTGGTCTACCGCTTCAATCGTTCTTGTTTTTTCCATCTTTTTCACCTTCTAGTTTTATAAAAATATGTGAATCCATTACGTATTGGAGTTAACAAATACAAGTCTTTCTTTTCATACCTACTCGATTTTTCGCTTCTACCTTCTTTATGTAATCAGTTGCAAGAGGAACTTTACATGCTGTATTCCCTACATCTACATGCACCTTTCCAATATGTGCTGCGACTTGCTTTGCTTCATCATTTAGCTCCGCTACATAACTACCCACAGACAAAACAAAGCTATTCATCACATAGCGAACCCGATTTCGCTCTTCATGGATCGTACTTTTCACTTGATTCAACAGGTCTCTTATTTCTGGAATATTTAGTTCTTCATCTGGTGTAATTGATAAATAATTTGAGTATGTACTCCATCCACAAACTGCAATCATTTCTTCCTCAGATCTCATCCATTCCCTTGCCAATTCGAGTGCAAACTTACTTTCAGCCGCCACTTGTGCAACAGTATATTCTGCAGCCATATACCAATATGCTTTAGTTGCCCAATCTTGTAACGTCTCCTTTGAAATTAGCTTGGGATTTACCGAGAGACCCGCTAAATACATGGCATCATGATTACCAGAATCATATAATTTTAACGCTAATTCATAATCTTTCTTTACAAACTTAACAAGCTTTTTTAAATCCCCAATTTTAACTCCAAAATGCGGCTCTCTTACACCATGATTCTTATAAATTTGCTTTATTTGCTCGGAACCTATTTCCTCAAGTTTTTCCATAATTTCTTCATACGTCACATTTGTTCATCCTCTCAATAAATCTATTTAAGTTCTAGCATGATCCTCGTGTATTACAATTGGTATTTTATCCCATAATTTGAATGGATCATACCCTGATATCCTTGTGAATTTCCAAGTACTCCTTTATAGTTAAATTAAACCATAATGAGGAGGTAAAAAATGAAACTTGGAGCATTTTCTGTCAGTTTAAATGTAAAAGACATTCACAAATCAAAGGAATTTTATGAAAACCTAGGATTTCAGACACTAGGTGGGGATATCAATCAAAATTGGCTCATCTTAAAAAATGGTGATACTGTAATCGGTTTATTCCAAGGAATGTTTGATAAGAACATTCTCACTTTTAATCCTGGGTGGGATCAAAGCGCACAAAATCTCGAGTCGTTTACAGACGTTCGCGAAATTCAAAAGCAGCTAAAAGAAAAAGGAATGACTATGCTGACTGAAGCAGATGAATCAAGTGAAGGACCTGCTCATTTTGTCATAGAAGATCCAGACGGGAATCAAATTTTATTCGACCAGCATCGCTAAACAAATACATATCAAACTAATAAGCCTTTCACCCATAATTGGGCAAAAGGCTTTATTATTTGAAGGAACGATTAAGACTTATTTCGCATTCTCATCTGGTTGATGAATTCCAAAGATATTTCCTTCAGTGTCAATATAATATCCCTGCCACGCCATACCTGGAAGTGCATATTTCGGCAACGCAACCTTCCCACCATTAGCCAAGATTTTCTGTTCAGTTGAATCATAATCCGCCACACCCATAGTACAGGCAAAACCATTCAGAGGTTGGTTTGCTCCAGGAGGAGGACCTTGTCTTTGCATTAAAGCACCATTAATACCAAGTTCATTTGCATCCCCTGTCACAGCTCCAAAATAAGGCATCCCCGCATAGTCCGTCCAATCTTCAAATTTCCAACCAAACACTTCCCCATAAAACTTCTTTGCTCGCTCCATGTCATCCACATGTACTTCAAAATGAACGATTCTTCCCATCATATCCACCTACAATTTCATAAATTTTTCTATATTATGTAATTCTACCTATGTTGCTGTTACACCTTCTTCATTATCGGAAAAAGTAAAAAATGTTATTCAACTTATTTTATAACACCATATACTTATCTCTCTAAATAGCTTTTTAATGCATCTAAATCTTTAGCACTGGCTTTTATAAATTCACCTGCCATTACCTTACCAAAAACTTTGCCAAAACCTATTAACCCCTTGATTTCGCCATGCAATGTAATAACAGTTTGATTTTCAGATGACTCAAGTCTATATGAAAATATAAATTTTCCTTTTCTTCATATCGCATGCTCATAAGACCTCTTCTTCTGTAACTTTTTAAAGTTTATCATACAACCTGTGAATAATAATTCCCATAATTGACACCCATTTATTTTAATAGATATAATTTTTTAAAAAGGATGATTAAAATGAATCCGGATCTAAGAAGCACACCCCCTTCCTCACTTAAAGATAAAGCATTATCTTTTCTAAATCTCGTTGTGTCAGGGAATGTAAGAGAAGCATACGAACGATACATCGACACTGATTTTTGTCACCATAATCCTCATTTTCGTGGAGATGCAAAAAGTCTTATGCTCGCTATGGAAGAAAATGCTGTCAAGAATCCCCATAAGATTTTCGATGTGAAACTTGCCATAGAAGAAGGTGACAAGGTTGTTGTATACTCCCACATCAGACAAAATCCTGACGATCGTGGTGCAGCAGTTGTACATATCTTTCGTTTCGAAAATAATAAGGTTGTTGAATTGTGGGATATTGGACAATCCCTACCTGAAAACTTTCCTAATGAAAATGGAATGTTCTAAACAAAAATAGCAGCCCATAAAGGACTGCTATTTTTTAGTACACATATTGAATGACAAAATTACTAATAAACAATATCGCAATCATATATAGTGCCGGATGGATTTCTTTTCCTTTGCCCATCAAAAGTTTCATGACAGGGTACATAATAAAGCCGATTGCCATGCCGTCCGCAATACTATACGTTAATGGAATTAACACGATAATTAAAAGCGCCGGGAAACTCTCAGTGAAATCATCCATTGAAATGTTCACAATGTTTTGCAACATCAGAACCCCAATTAAGATTAGAATTGGTGAAACCGCGCTTGCGGGAACCACTTTTATCACTGGTATAAATAAAATAGAAACTAAAAACATAACCCCTGTTACAATACTTGTTAGTCCAGTTCTTCCTCCAGCCGTAATTCCAGCAGCTGACTCCACTGAAGCAACAGTTGGGCTCGTTCCAAAAACTCCAGAAGATAAAACAGAAACGGCTGTAGCCTGAAGGGATTTTTTACTACTCTCAGGACGTTTTAACATGTTCGTATGTCCATGTATTAAACCAATATTTTCAAATACTAGCACCATTGCAAGTGAAATTGAAGTTAGCCAAAAAATAATATTCCCTGCTTGTGCCCAAGATAATTGACCAAACACACCAAAGTATTCACTGAAATCTGGTGTAGATAAGGAGATTCCCTCTACGTTTGATCCCCCAAACATTATCGCTAATACCGATGTAATCAAAATACTTAACAATAGATTACCGGGTACATTTTTAATAAATAATAAAACCGTAATAATTAAACCAATAAAAGTAATTATCACTGTCGGGCTACTTAAATCACCGATAGCAAGCAGAGTGTGTTCTGAACTAGTAATTATCCCTGCGTTGTCAAACCCAATTAATATCAACAGAATTCCAATCCCAATCGTAATCGCTTCTTTTAAAGAGGCTGGAATTGAGGAAGTAATCACTTTCGCTAATGGTGTAAAAGCAATAACAACGAAAATGAGTCCCGCTACAAAAACCATAGCTAATGCTTCCTGCCATGTAAATCCTCCGGATTGTACAATTGTATAGGTAAACATCGCATTTAATCCCATTCCAGGAATGAGGAGAATCGGTGTATTCCCCCATAACCCAATCACTACACATCCTATGAAACTAGTTAAAATAGTAGCAATGATACCCGCTTCCATAGGAATTCCCGCTACAGCGAGGATTGTTGCATTGACAATAATAATGTAGACAACGGTTATATATGAAATAAATCCTGCAGAAAATTCCTTTCCAATTGTCGTACCATGTTGTTGCAATTTAAAAAAACGTTCCATGTTTATCACCTTTCTCACGTCCACTAAAAACGATATTCATCATAACATAGACTTCTACCATTCGGAAAATATATAATATATATAGAAACTATATATTTTTTATATAGAAGGAGAAATTTGATGGATATTAAGCAGTTACGTTATTTTATTGCAATCGCTGAAGAAAAAAATATTACAGCAGCCGCCAATCGACTTCATATGTCTCAACCGCCTCTTAGCATGCTACTAAAGCAGATGGAAGAAGAGCTTGGAGTCAAATTATTTGAACGTATTGGCAAAAGTATGGAATTAACGGATAAAGGTGAGGTTCTCTATCAACGTGCATTGCATCTCGTGAACAGTATTGAGGAAATAAAAAATGAAATTCAAGAAACAGAAGAAGGTACAAAAGGTGTACTCGCGGTGGGTTTAAACACGTTATCTGTCTCTGGATTTTCGGACATGCTTCGTGCCTTCCACCAAAAATACCCACTCGTTTCGATTAAAGTTGTTCAAAATGATTCTTTTTATCTGGCAGAAATGGTCAAATCACGCGCGATTGAAATGGCATTTGTAAGACTACCGCTTGAACATCGTGGTTTCATATATGAACACCTTCTTAGTGAGCCCTTTGTTTTTGTGAGTAAGCAGAAAACGGACATAGTTTCGCTGCAATCAATCTCACAATTGCCACTCATTATTCCAAGTACTGAAGGTTTGGGAAGCTATAATATCATTCACGAAGCATTTTCTAAACAAAAGCTTCAATTTACAAGTATTGCGGAGTGCTCAGATATGCATGTATTGATGGAAATGGTTAAAGGAGGCATGGGAGCAACGATTGTGCCAAAATCGGTGTTTGATGTATATGGGGATGGAGATCTATACTCTGCTCCGATTAAAGATACAACAATGCATTCCTCACTAGGTGTGATTTGGCTTGAGCATCACTATGTCTCAACCCCTGCTAAGAACTTTATCAAGTTGGTTAAACAAGAATTATCTTAATTAGTACACTAGGGTTCGTAAGATTAGCCGTTATTCGTACCTTCAGGCGATTGCTTACTATTTTGTAACAAGTAATTTGCCATCAGAAGTCTGCTTCACCTTTTGGGACGGTACGGAAGACACTATCATATTTACTAAATACTTTTCTAGCACACTAGCTTGTATCGCTAAACCCATTTTGTGGCACTCTCTAAGTCCTTAATCAAACCACAAACCCATCTGGGACAACGGACCTGTCCCTCTGACCCACTACTTCGAAAATCACCACAAAAAAACAGCCCTACTTCAGTAGGACTGTTTTTATTTATGGGTTAAATTATAATTTAACTACGTTAGACGCTTGAGGTCCACGGTTACCTTCAACGATTTCGAAAGAAACTTCTTGACCTTCTTCTAAAGTTTTGAAACCTTCGCCTTGGATTGCTGAGAAGTGTACGAAAACATCGTCTCCACCTTGTACTTCGATGAATCCGAATCCTTTTTCGCTGTTAAACCATTTTACTTTACCATTTTGCATGAAATATGCCTCCTAAAATGAACACACAAACCATTTGTGCATTGAAAAATTAACCATTGTACACTTACATAAATCTAAAACAAATTCACATATAACTTCAGAAGAATAGCCTGATTCTAAAATGAAATTATCGTTCTTTCTTTCTTTAAACTTATATAACGCAACAAAATGGTCTATTTCATCATATCATCGCAGATTACCAGAGTCAACCAACAAATATAAAAATAGTCATTTTCTCATACATGCTGTATAGACATGCATTCTCTCGATTTAGTTAAAGAGTTTCACGTACTCCCCATAGCCTTCTTTTACAAGATCTTCCTTTGGAATGAAACGAAGTGCTGCGGAATTTATACAATAACGCATACGAGTTGGTCCTGGTCCGTCATAGAATAAATGGCCAAGATGGGAATCAGCTGTATTGCTTCTTACCTCAGTACGGATCATTCCATGAGAAGTATCTAGCTCCTCAACAATTTCTTTCGCATCAATCGCCTTTGTAAAGCTTGGCCAGCCGCAGCCAGCATCATATTGATCCAACGAACTGAACAATGGCTTACCTGAAACAATATCAACATAAATGCCTTCTTTTGTGTTATCCCAGTATTCATTTCGGAACGGAGGTTCTGTCCCTTGTTCTTGTGTGACATGGAACTGCATCTCTGTCAGACTTTTCTTAGCCTCTTCGTATTCCTTCGCGTACCAATGTTTTCTAATAAATTTGTCTCTGCCTGAACCCTTGCGATATCGATTATAGTGTTCAGGCTTCTTTTTATAATAATCCTGATGATATTCTTCTGCTCTATAGAATTCCTTTGCAGGAAGGATTGGTGTTACGATTGGTTTTGTGAAGATTCCACTTTCAGCTAGTTTTTGTTTTGATTCTTCAGCAATCTTTTTCTGTTCGTCCGTATGGTAAAAAATTGCTGTGCGGTAGGAATCACCACGATCGAAAAATTGGCCACCTGCATCTGTTGGATCAATTTGTTGCCAAAAGAGTTCAATTATTTTCTCATAAGGAAAAATATCTGGATTAAATGTAATTTGAACGGCCTCATAATGTCCTGTTGTATCCGAACAAACCTCTTCATACGTAGGGTTTTCTTTCGTTCCACCTGTATAACCAGACACAACTTCAATAATTCCTGGCTGTGTATCAAACGGCTTAACCATACACCAGAAGCAGCCACCAGCGAAGGTTGCTTTTTCTACTTTCTCATGTGTATTTTCCATATACCCTCTTCCTTTCTCCTTTTACTTTATTTCATTATATCATTTCTGCTGTCTGTTCAAAAAAATACGCTCATAGTATTTCCTTAATTGGAAAAAGTAAAAAATAGGAGGTGTAAGAATGAGTAGTCCTTATTTATGTCCTAATTGTAAAACCAACCGCTCTAGATTTAATATTATTGAACAAGTGCCTAAATCCGTAAAAATGGATCCGCAAAGTGGTGAAGTTATGGAGGAATACACTGAAAACCTTGATCCCTTCCATGTTCCATACCGTGGACCAGAAATCAAAGTACAGTGCGGTGTATGTGGCCTGATTGAAGATGAACAATCCTTCATTAAAAGAGCTCAAAATTACAAAGGGTAAAAACACAAAGGGACGTTTCTCCTGGTTTTACGGTACTGACCGGACCAAGAGAAACGTCCCTTTTATTAGTAGCCTTCTTGTTTGAAATTAAAGAACCTCTTGATGATGGAGATTCGAAGTTCAATTAACGGTTGAGTAATCGCTCTAATTGTTTTCGTTGATAATAACAACGTTAAGACAAGTGAAGCAATTACTAATATGATAATATTTCCGGTATCGTTAATGACGTCAAGCCATTCGCTACTTCTGAAATATTTAATGACAAAACCGTGCAGTAAATAAACATATAATGTATGTGTGCCCCAGCTTGTGAAGAAAAACTGTTTTTTCGGTAAAAGTGAGAAAAAGGCAAACGTCATAACAACTGATACCAAGTAGACTGCTAATCGAATGAGTCCGCCAAGATTCACATGAGATAACGTTTCGTACGACTTAGAGCCAAGCAACCAACCGGTGTTGAACTCTGGAACGAAATAATAGCCGATAAAAATAGCTAAAAGCAAAATTCCTGATCCCACCTGCACTGCCGGGCGTTTCAAGGCTGAAAAATGTTCTCTTTTACAATAAAAACCTAACAAAAATAATGGAAAAAAGACAAATGTCCGAGATAAACTTAGGTAATTTTCCACAAAGGGAATATATCCTACACCTATCCCCACTAAAACTGCGATAGTCAACGACCATTTCATCGGAAGTTTCGTGTACGCATACAGCATCACATTCCAGCAAAATAAACTAATTAAAAACCAGAGTGACCACTGTGGATTAAATGGCTCAAATAAAAGTGATTCACCATTATATAGGTAGTAATAATAAATCGTGTAGATAAGCTGAAAAATTAAATAGGGAATCAACAGTTTTTTTGCCGTCTTTTTAATATATCCTTCCTTCCTAAATCCCTTTGCAAAATACCCTGAAACTAATATAAAAGCAGGCATATGAAACGAATATACGAAGTGGTAAATTGTCATGATGATTTTATGATCATCAATAAAAGGCTGAATAAAATGCCCAAAGACAACAAGGAATATTAAGATGAACTTTGCGTTATCAAAATAATACTCTCGCTTATGTGCCATCATAAAACCTCCAAACTATTGTTATCGTATTATAGCATCGCAAGGAGGGTGTTTATGCAATTGTCTTTGATTTGTAAATGTCTTTTTAATATTAATGGCCAGTTTGTAATTATACTGAAAAATCTTAATAAAAATGAAACAAACCTTATTAGACGTTTTGAGCTGTGATTCATATCATCTTCAGGTTTATTCTCAAGCATTATAATATGGTTGAGGTGATGAAAATGACGAAGGATTGGTCGATTGATTTAGAGCATGGGGACTACGAGCACAATATTTCTTTAGTAATTGAAGAAGGGTTAAATGCGATTGAGGAGACTGAACGTGGCTGCTATGTCAATCTTGTCACACCTGCAAATTTCGGTAACCCCTCTCACTATCTTGCAGAAGCTATAAATCTCAAGTACGAATCAAGTGTGTCCTATCAATTTATTGACCAATGTGGGTGTGGTGGCTATGTTTTTCGCGTCTGGAAAAAATAAAGAAGTTCTAAATATGCTTATGGAATACGCCAATCAGCAGGTCGTTATAAATTGGTATGAGGATGGACAATTAATCGAACGTAATGGATTCTTTTTTTCAAGCTTATGTGTCGAGGGTAATACACTGCTTTTCATAAAAGAAAACGAAGTGAAACAAACGATTTCATTAATAAACTATCAAACAATTGAGATTCTCCCGGATTTTCGTGATTTTTTTCAATTAACAAACGGAACACACATCCTACAAATTTATTTTCCTCACTAAAAAATACTCAGGGACTTTGAGTATTTTTTTTAGCTTCGAAAATATTTCATAAACCGAAAGTTTCGTTAATGAAAATAATCTACAATTGTGGTACTATAAATCTATTAAAAAAACAAGTATCTTTTTTAGGAGATGGAAAAAATCATGCCGAATTGGCAACGAAATTTATGGGTTCTTTGGATTGGTGTCTTTTTTACCGCTTCAGGATTTTCGATGGTTATCCCGTTTTTACCAATCTTTTTGTTAGAAATCGGGGTACACGACCACACAGAATTATGGTCAGGGCTAATCTATGGGGCCGCATTTTTTGCGGGTGCATTTGCGACACCGTTTTGGGGAAGAGTTGCAGACAAGTACGGACGTAAACCAATGATTGTAAGGGCTGGCTTTGCCCTTTTTCTTGTTTATACATTAATGGCATTTGTTACAAATCCTTATCAAATCTTAGGTTTACGTATCATGCAAGGTTTACTAAGTGGGTTTATTCCAGGCTCAATTGCCCTTGTCGGTACAAATACACCAACGAAAAATGTTGGGTATGCGCTCTCCATGATTTCATCTGCAGCTGCAACCGGGATGATTATTGGACCACTGTTAGGTGGGGGGTTAGCTGAACTATGGGGTAATCGCTGGGCCTTTGCAAGCGCAGGAGTTGTTGTCTTATTGGCGACGATTTTAATTATCTTTTTCGTAAAAGAAGAAAACTTCAAAGCGAACAAGGAAAAAGGTTCGGTTATAAAAGATTTTAAAATCGCAATCGACAATCGCCCATTCTTCCTTGTTTTAATTCTGACTTTAATGGTCAGTTGCTCTACCATGATTATTGACCCAATTCTACCACTATACATCGCTGATATTGCAAGCCACACAAGCTATACAACATTACTGACAGGTTTTGTAATAGCATTACCAGGTCTTGCGAGTGCATTGTTTGCACCTGTATGGGGAAAATGGGCGGATAAAGTGGGTTTCCATAGGATTTTATTCATTGGGCTGTTGGGGGCTGGAATCGGTACATTAGCGCAGATTGTCTTTACCCAAATCTGGGGCTTCTCAATTATTCGTTTTACCTATGGAGTATTCTTCTGCGCAATCTTCCCTGCTTTAAATGGGCTCATCGTCAAGATTACGCCAGAAGATTTCCGCGGAAGAGCTTTCAGCCTAAGTCAAACTGCAAATCAAATTGGAGGTATGATTGGCCCACTTATCGGAGGAGTATTAGGTGGACTATTTCCTACACAAATGCTTTTCACGGTAACAGGAATATTGCTCTTAGTTGCACTCGCCACTGCCTATTTGAATGGGGACCAACGAAAACATGTAGTGAAACGAGGGGTACTAGCTAAGAAATAAAATAGTTCGTATAAACAAACGCTCAGAAGTCCCTGAGCGTTTATTTCATCTTTATAGCTCGGGTAGCAACAAATGTTTTAATATATTTATCTACTATTCTTTTTCCTCCAAAATCATCTTCAAAAAAACCTGATATTACAAACCCTGCATCAATTTGTCCCTGGATTTGATCTTCCAGCGTATGGGCGAATTCGATTGTTTGATGTGAATTGATATAATCTTGCACTTCATCCTCTGGTAAATAATCCAGGGTCGAAGATGGTATAGGATGTTTTACATCTAGAATCCCATTATTTTCTTGATTTTCATCAAAAATCCAGAGTAAGGGATTTGTAAACCCAGCAATCAAAATACCATTGGTTTTTAATACTCTAGATGCTTCATTCCAGACGGGACGCACATCTTTAACAAATAAATTAGAAACAGGATGAACAATCAGATCAAAGTACTCATCTTCAAATTCACTAAGGTCAGACATGTCACCTTGTACTGTTTTTAACGTTAATCCTTCACGTTCTGCTACCTTTGCATCTTGCTCTAATTGTTTTTTTGATAGATCAAAAACAGTCACGTCTGCCCCAGCCGCAGCTAAGATTGGCCCTTGTTGTCCCCCACCAGACGCTAAGCAGAGTATTTTCAATCCATCTAATGATTTCGGAAACCAGTGCCTTGGGACAGATCTTTCAGTTGTAACAATGATTTCCCACTCACCAGTTTTACTCTTTTCGATTACATCACTACTCACCGATCGAGTATATCTAGCCCCCTCTTCTACCTTCTTATCCCAAGCATTTCTGTTATGCTGAGCTATGTCCACTGTAATTCCTCCTCCCCTCCAACAAACATGAAAAAAAGTGCTTACTCCGATAAAAAAATCAACTTAGGAATAAGCACACGAATTCATTTATCTCACTAGGCAAAGATTTGACTTGTCTTCAATAAGTTTTCCCTTGCCTCAATATATTCCTGATGGAGTTTTTCAATATAGTTTCCTGCACTTGTTACTTCATTAATCACTCCAATGCCTTGACCACTTCCCCAAATATCTTTCCAAGCTTTTGATTTCCCATCACCACCAAAATTCATAGTTGATGGGTCGCTTTCAGGAAGATTTTCAGGATCTAAGCCTGCTGCACGAATGGATGGCGCAAGATAGTTTCCATGAACTCCCGTAAATAAATTACTATACACAACGTCATCCGAATTGCAATCAACGATAGCTTGCTTATAGTCTTCTGCTGCTCGTGCCTCATGTGTTGCAATAAATGGTGAACCAATATAGGCAAAATCTGCTCCCATAGCTTGAGCTGCTAATATCGACTTCCCGGATGCAATGGACCCTGCTAAAGCTAAGGGACCATCAAACCACTCACGGATTTCCTGAACTAACGCAAATGGACTCTTGCTTCCTGCATGACCTCCTGCACCTGAAGCCACGGCAATTAGGCCATCCGCCCCTTTATCAATTGCCTTATGTGCAAATTTATTATTAATGATGTCATGTAAAACGATTCCTCCATAGCTATGAGCTGCTACATTCACCTCTTCACGAGCCCCTAGTGAGGTGATAATAATAGGTACCCTGTATTTCACACATAGCTCCATGTCATGTTCAAGCCGATCGTTTGACCTATGTACGATTTGATTAATAGCAAATGGAGCTGCTGGGCGGTCAGGGTTTTTCGCATTGTAATCAGCCAGCGTCTCTGTTATCTCAGCCAACCATTCATCGAGTTGTGAGGCGGGTCTAGCGTTAAGTGCAGGCATCGACCCTACAATCCCTGCCTTACACTGTTCAATCACAAGCTTTGGATTACTAATGATAAACATTGGTGAACCGATAACAGGTAACCTTAAGGAGTTTAGGATAGATGGAATATTCGACATATTTACTTCCTCCAATTTCAAAACATATTTACTTGCATTGAAAATAAATCATTCTGAATATGAGAAGGACAGGATGTCTGTAATTATAATTTAGTAATCGCTTTCGATCATCCTTCTATTTAGTAATACTATATTGATAGGGTTATAGTCAAATAATTCTCTATAATTTTTAAATATCCTTTTCACACTAACCAATACCTTCTATTTGGAATAATTTATCCTAAAAGGATTTGATATGTTGAAGGTGAAAAAATGGATCTAAATTTTAAATTTTATATTCGGCAAGATGCGTTTATTTTAATACCTGTACTGTATTTCATTGGGCTCATCCTTAAAGATACTCCTTTCATACTACGGTGGACACACAGATGGATTCAATTAGGATTCGCCACCATCGCCTGCCTTCTTTACTATGGCTTCATTATTCAATCCGTTGTGCAGGCTATCCTTGTCACAGGTGCAACCATGATCTCTGAAGACCTCATCAAAAACACCATTCACGGAATCTCCTCAGTAAGGGATAAAAAAGATGAGTAATTAGCTAACCGCGGGGGCTGATTTTGGTCCCCAAAGGAAGATCCCCCTTGATCTCTTCCTATTTTATCCAAAACAAATCCCTATTTGGTCCTTATGCTATGACATCTTCTAAATATATACAAAAGTCACATCATATTTCTTCTCTATGCAGTGACTTTTTCCAGATTCATACATAACCCATATCATATTTCATTCTTATGCATGACCTTTTCCAGTTTTATACAAAAGCCATACCATATTTCATCCTTATGCTATGGCATCTTCCATTTTCATACAAAACCCATACCATATCTAAACCTTATGAAATGAGCTCTTCCAAATTTATACAAAAACCACACCATATTTCATTCTTAAGCTATTGCTTTTTCCAAGTTTATACAAAACCCACTCCATATCTAAACCTTATGCTATGACATCTTCCATTTTAATACAAAACCCATACCATATTTCATCTTTATACCACGGACTCTTCCAGTTGCATCCAAACCCTACCTTATCAGGCATTTTCGCTTTAACATTTTCCCGTTTTGTCCATAATACCTGCCATACGATAAACACATTCTTTTTACACAAAAAAAGCGCTGATTCAAGACCAACGCTCCATACCCATTTTACTTCACATAATGTTTTTTGAAATCCGGGTGGATTGAAAATTTGTGACGGAGGCTAATTAGGTTTTTGCCGAAGCTTTCTTCTAAGATATCACGGTGCTTGTTTAACAGTTCCATCAAATATAAATCATGAATGATAACCTCTGTTATTGGCATGACTAGTCCAACATGCATCGTCCAAGCTGCGCGACTATCTTTACCTAAAGACACGATTCCAGCTACGACCTCTGAATCATCACCACTGTATACGAGCCATCTACCGCCATATTCTTCCGTAATATCCAGGCTCATATCATGTAAATACACATTGGCAAAGTCTGATTCAACCTCTCCGTACGCTATAATCGTAACATTGACACCTTTTTTAGCAGCCGCTCTTAAATCATCTGCTAATACCTCATACTCCTCTTTCCATACTTCTAACAAAATTCGTTTGTTAGCTGCTTCAATACATGTCCGTACTTTATCAAGAATTTCTGTATCTCCTGTGATATTCCAAATATTTTCACGATCATGAACCGAACGCTCAAAGTTCTCAAAAAACTTCTCTGCCTTATCAAAATTTTCCTCTGCCTTCGTACGACGGTTACGGATCAGTTCTTTGGCAGGAACCGGCGTATATTGTGGTGTATTACCTGGACTGACCAATATATCGCCACGCATGACCAAATTGTCCAATACCTCATAAATTTTCGAACGAGGTACACCAGAATTTTTTGCAACCGCATAGCCTGTTAATGGAGATTCTTCCAATAAGCTTAAATATGCCTTCGCCTCATACTCCGTAAAATGTAAATTTTTTAAGGTATCAAAAATATTATCCATTTACTTCCTCCAAATTAGTCGCTACCTTTGTAACTAATATACTAACAAAAAGTATTGATGCATTCCAATCATTTCTGCTACAATAACTTTAAGTAGTTACTGTAGTAGTCACTAAAACAAATATGGAGGTCTACAGAAAATGGATAACCTAATTGCCTATTTACCAATTGCAGCTATGATGGTTATAATTCCTGGAGTGGACACGATGTTAATCATCAAAAACACACTTACATACGGTCCGAAAGCTGGTCGCTACACTTTACTTGGAACGTCGATGGGACTCGCTTTTTGGACACTTATTGCCGTTCTTGGGTTATCCGTTGTAATTGCAAAGTCCGTGTTTCTGTTTAGTTTTATTAAATATGCAGGTGCTGCCTTCTTAATCTATTTAGGAATCAAAAGCTTCTTCACAAAAAGCTCCTTGTCATTGAATGAACTTCAAGAACAAGCAAAGAATCAGGTTACACCTACAAAAAAGCATCATAAAGAATCATTTTTGCAAGGGTTACTTAGTAACATACTTAATCCAAAGACCGTTCTCGTATATATCACAATCATGCCCCAGTTTATTGATTTGAAGGAGAACATAAATCAACAATTAATTATAATGGGCCTTATTATGTCCATCCTTGCCATTGTCTGGTTTTTACTCCTCGTATCAATTCTTGATTACGCAAAAAAGTGGTTCAACAATCCGAAATTCAACAAAGCATTCCAAAAATCAACCGGTTTAATCCTTGTCGGCTTTGGCATTAAAACTGGAATCTAATAACATACATAAATCCGTTCATCCGTTGAACGGATTTTTCACATTCAGGCATAACATGATAAAATAGATTAGTAATTAATTAGATTTAAAAGGTGATCATATTGTTTTTGTTATGGGTACTGCTCATTTTAATTGGAATTATCTATATTAAGTACACAAATCTTTTCGTTAAAACTTCAACATTAGCCGTTGTAATGGCGATTGGAATTATGACTCGAGGGGTTTTATCCAACTATTTCACGACAGGCTTTAATGTTTATAGTGAAATTATTGTGATGATCAACATTACACTATGGCTGTCATTTCTTTTTTCTTTAGGATTGACCATATGGAATGGAAAATTTATTGAACTCCATATCAAAAATCCCATCAATCGATTTGGGATTGGAACCTGGGTAGCCGCTTCCTCCATTTGCGGGATTTTACTTTACATTTATAACGATTGGTTTATTCCAGCGATGCTCGTCTCACTTGTGAATTTTGGTTTCTGGCTATTTTATATAATTATCTCGATAGTAGCCTTTTTCGAAATCCACAAAACCAATTCCTATCATAAGGTTCACGGTATTCTACTACTAACCACAGTTAGTACACAATCATTAATCCTTTTAATAAACACCATATATCCTGATGTACCAACCTACTTGAACACAACCTTGCTAATGATTGGTTTCCTTTTTTATTGTGTTGGGATATATTTTATCGGTAAAAGATACATTCGAAAATACTGGTCCATCAAGGATGACTGGAATAACACAAACTGTATTCTCCACGGGGCCTTGTCCATATCTGGAATTGCCTGCATTATATCCGGAAATGTTGATCCTACTATCATCGTCACGGTCTGGATTATCGTCTTTGCTCTTTATTTAATTGTTGAGACAATTGAGATCATCCGACTTTATTTAAGACTTAAGGATTTTGGAATTAAAAAAGGAATTTTTACTTACGATGTCACCCAGTGGAGTCGGATTTTTACCTTTGCCATGTTTGATACATTTACATTCCGTCTTCAAACAGATATCGCCATTATTTTGCATATCCGGCATTTTGTCCTTTCTTTTGGTATTTGGCTCATTTTAACGCTAATAGTGGTTGAAGTTTTTCTATGTCTGAGGTATATGATGCAACTTCACCGTGCTACGTATAAAAATTCCGTATCGGAAATCTCGGTTTAAACTTCAGAATTCCAAGCCCACACCGCACACTGTCACCTTACATATATATAAAGGGTATCTAAGGTGAGGTGATAACATGACAGAGAAAATTTTTAATATCCTACTATCCGTAATTATCGGATTCCTATTAAGCTGTGCGGTGTTTTTCTATATAACCGAAGACAACACAAAACCCGCAACATCAAATCCAACGTCCGAAGCACCGACAACTCCCCCTCCTTCCAATACAGGTAAGAAAGAACCACCAGCCAATAACCAGGAACAACAAAATCAAGAAAATAATAATGAACCTGCTAAGCAAACAGATTCAGAAAAACAAAGTGAAAAAGATAAGCAAAATGAAGAAGATAAACAAAAAGAAGAAGAAAAACAGAACAATGAAAAACAAAACAACAATGATAAAGCAAAGCCTAGCGATGAACTCCCAGAATTTGTTTGGGGAATTGATTCAGCAAGTGAAACGACAAAGGATTTTTATGCATGTGTAAAAGAGAATTTTGGTGATCCAGTTGTATTTGGTCGTTATCTTGGCGAGCGCGAAGGAATCTCAGTAGGACTGACAGCTGAGCAGGTGGAGATTATCCATGCTGAAGGCGATTTTATCTTACCAATCTATAATCATTTTAATGAGGCAACAGGTTATGACAATGGGGTCGCGCATGCAAAGGAAGCAATTAAACTAGCTGGTGATATCAGTATCCCAGAAGGAGTTGCTATTTTTGCAGATATTGAACCAACCTACCCAGTTGATTCAGAGTTTATTAAAGGATGGTTTGAAACAATCGATGGCTCTTCGTATAAATCTGGAATCTATGGCGTATTTGACCCAGAACAAGCTTTGTTTAAAGCCTATCAAGAGGCCGGAAAAAGCAACGGCGCCATCCTTGAACAGAACTATATTTGGACAGCTGCACCTAGTGTCGGAATAACAGCAGAAACCAAAGCACCAAAATATAATCCGAATGCTCCAGAAGGTTCACTTGCATGGGGCTGGCAATACGGTTTAGACTCTGAAAGTTGTAACATCGACACAAACCTTTTCAAACGTGAACTCGTTGATGTCCTATGGAGACCATAATAAAAATATGAATGCAAAAAAAGAAGCGTAAGTATAATCCCTTATGCTTCTTTTCCAATATCAGCTATTCGCTTGCTGCATATAAACCTCTTCATACGGCTGTACAATGACAAAGCCATCTCCCTCAAATCTCATTTGAATCGATTCACCACTTCCACGACCTACAAATGTTTTAAACGAAATATCCGTTTGGAACTCAGGGCGAAGATTTCCAGACCATGCAACTGTTGCATTCGGATCTGTAATCACTGGTTTTCCTGGCGTTACCCGCAATGTGAGTGGCTCATAATGAGTCGTAATCGCAAGCATTCCACTCCCCTCACAGCGAACATTGAACAATCCACCAGCCATCATACCCGCTACCCGCTTCATAAGCTTTATTTCATGCTTCAAGGATGGTTCAAAGGCAAGAAGATCATTCCCATTTACATATATTGATTCGTTCTGAAGCTGCAGGATAATAATTTTTTTCCCGCCGTCAGCCAAGTAAAGTTTCCCTTGCCCATTGGCTTTCATTAACGAAGCCCCTTCGCCTGTTAACGCTTTCTTAAACATACTTCCAAGTCCATGTTCAAGGATTCCTTCTCGTTCATACTTAATTTTTCCATTATAAGCAACCATCGACCCCGCTTTTGCCCAAATCATGCCATTCAAATTTACTTCAAGCATTCTGGGAGTTTCTAACTCAAACAACCCTTCCCCTTTATCTTCTTGTTCCGTGTTTTTTATAAATTCCGCAATTGAATATTTACTCATATCCCCCACATCCTTTCGTTTATTTTTATACGTATAGGCTAGTAAAAAGGTTTCAGATTGTTAAGTTTTTGTAAATTTTCATTATAGACTTTAGGTATCTTTGTTTGCATGCTATAATTTCGATATCGTTTTCCGATATTGGTTTTCTATATTAATATGATTGGTGGTTACTATAGTGGAAGATAAAATAGTGAGAAAGCTTTTTCTAGGGTTTATCCAGATTCATATTTTACACCATGCAAAAGAACACCCTATTTTTGGAGCATGGATGCTCGAAGAACTAAGAGAGCATGGATATGTGATAAGTTCTGGAACACTTTATCCAATCCTCCACAGCATGGAGTCAGATGGTCTATTAGAAAAAGAAGAAAAAAATGTAGAAGGAAAAATTAGAAAGTATTATACCACAACAGATAAAGGAAATTCCGTTCTTATCGAAGCTCGGAACAAAGCTTATGAGCTCTTCAGAGAAATTAAGGACTAGGTGAAGGGGGAAATCATGAAAAATTTACTCGAAATTCTTTTTGTATCTACAAGACTCGGTTTGACATCTTTTGGGGGACATGTTGCACACTTAGGTTATTTTCACGAAGAATATATCCGTCGCCGAAAATGGATGGATGAAAAAACCTATGCAGACCTAGTTGCTTTGTGTCAGTTTTTACCTGGTCCCGCTAGTAGCCAAGTCGGTATTGGGATTGGTGTTATGCGTGCAGGAGTACTTGGTGGAATCGTATCATTCCTGGGATTCACTCTTCCGTCTGTCATTGCACTCATACTTTTTGCGGTAATCCTACAAGGTTTCAATATCGGAACTGTTGGCTGGATACATGGATTAAAATTAGTGGCCGTAGCTGTTGTGGCACATGCAATTCTTGGAATGGCACAAAAACTTACCCCAGATTTAAAAAGAAAATCACTTGCACTCTTTGCATTAGTTGGAACTTTACTATGGCAAACGGCCTTTACACAGGTAGGCGTTATTCTCATTGCAGCCATTTTCGGATTTATTTTATTTAAAAATCAAACAGATAACGAGACTACCAATTTACAGTTCCCCATCTCTCGGAAATTCGCAGTTTTCTGTTTGACATTGTTTTTCGGTTTGCTCCTTCTTTTACCGATTCTAAGAGAAGTTACTTCCTTGGAATGGATTGCAATGTTTGATAGCTTTTACCGCTCAGGTTCCCTAGTTTTCGGTGGCGGACATGTTGTATTACCGCTCTTAGAACGTGAATTTGTCCCAACAGGTTGGTTAAGTGAAGAAGCATTTCTAGCTGGGTATGGTGCTGCACAAGCTGTTCCTGGACCACTCTTTACATTTGCTGCCTATCTAGGTGCTGTGATCAATGGATGGCAAGGAGGACTACTTGCAACGGTGGCTATTTTTCTACCAGCTTTTCTACTCATCTTAGGAACACTACCGTTCTGGGATTCAGTACGCCGCAACCCTAAAATTAGAGGAGCATTAATGGGTGTTAACGCAGCAGTGGTTGGAATATTGACTTCTGCTTTCTATCACCCGATTTGGACCAGTACTGTTTTTGCACCAATCGATTTTGCATTCGCAGCCATTTTGTTCAGCATGCTTGTCTATTGGAAACTGCCACCTTGGATTGTAGTGGTGACAGGTGCAATTGGCGGAGCAGTTATTAGTTTGTTTTAGACTACCAGTTTGGTAGTCTTTTTAATTCATAAAAGAATAGGCTGAGACTATTGTTTTAACAATCTACCAATCTAGATGACGAAAGTATGATTAATGCTTAAACATACCTTCAGTCTCGGAAACCTTTTAAACCGGGTAGGATTACAGCCTAATCATACCCTCAGTCCCCGAAAACATTGTAACCCAGGGTACGATTACCGCCTAATCATACCCTCAGTCTCCGAAATCATTTTAACCCAGGGGACGATTACCACCTAATCTTACCCCCAAACCCCGAAAGCTTTGTAACCCGAGGTACGAATACCCATATTTGCATTATCTATTTAAGAACAAACAAACCAATGCAAGGCTGCATTCACCTATTCCTCCTCATCGTCTCTAAACAACTCATCCAAATACCGTTCTCTCCGATTCAAAAACCCCATTGTAATCTGATAATGCTCAGTTTCTTCATAATCGATCTGCTCAATCGGTGAAGCATCAAAATTATAAATCTGAGCCCCCGGATATCCAAGTAATATAGGTGAATGGGTTGCAATGATGAATTGTGCATTTCCACCTTTAGCTAGGTCATGTATCACACGTAAAAAGGCAAGCTGCCGCGCTGGAGATAATGCCGCCTCAGGTTCATCCAAAAGATAAATACTTTGATCACCAAACCGATTTAAAAATAACGACAAAAACGACTCCCCATGGGATTGTTCATGCAACGACCTTCCCCCATATCCCTCATAGTTAAAAGTAGGATCCTCCTCGGCCAATTGATCCAAATACGAGGCAAAGTGGAAAAAACTTTCTGCCCGTAAAAAGAAGCCCTGATTGATTTTTGGCATCCATGAGAGTCGAATATACTCGCTTAATGCTGGGGACGCCTCTTCAAAATTGTAGGAATTGTTTCTTCCCCCTCCACCGCTATTAAACCCGCACTGGTGGGCAATTGCTTCTAGCAAAGTGGACTTTCCTGACCCATTTTCCCCTACAAAAAACGTAACAGGTTCATAGAAATCAAGTTGTTCGAAACCTCTAAGACTGGGTATCGAAAAAGGATATTCCCGCTTATTTTGTATTTTTTCTGCTAATAATTTTACACTTCTTAAAAACAAACAAATCACCACGCTCAAGTAATACAACCATTTTAACACGTTCGCTTTGTTCTTCCACTCATTTCCTTTAAAATTCGATGTTTCTCTCTTGCTAATATCTTTCAACCATGATAAGATTCAAAAAATTTATCTTTTTTGGGAGGCCTTAAAATTGAGATATGTTACGTTAACGGAAATTTATAATCACAGAATCGCGCAAAAATACTTGTCTCGTTCTGGGAAGGCTCACGCTATTGCTTGTGCTTACCACGCATTCAAAATGGCCAAGCAGCAAAATGTTTCTGTCGATCTTGCTACAAAGGCAGCTTTACTGCATGATATGGGACATTATACTTGGTATAAGAATGGTAAATGGGATTATAGCATGTACAAGGAAAATGATATTCATGCCATTAAAGGGGCAGAACGAGCTCATAAATTATTGATTCGATTAGGTGAAAATCCTAAGTATGCCAAGGAAATTGCTTATGCGATACTATTCCACACGGACTCCTATATCGAAGAAGGTTTCATCAAGCGTACGCCAATCCAAGCCATCACAAAGCTTGCGGACGAACTTGATGAAGAAGAGGGTGGCCTTCACCACTATCGTGAGATTGATGAGGATAAAGCGAAGAAAATGATTGAGCGATTAGATGCCTTAGTTGAAGAAGAAATCGGCAAACACCAATAAATTCACGCCAAATAAAATAAGCCCAAGAGAAAATGCTTTATTCGCTTTCTCCTGGACCTCGTTTCATTTTTATATAGTCCAATCACCTTTTCTGAAAATTGGAACGACTGTACCATCTTGTTTAATGCCGTCTATATCCATATCACTTGAACCAATCATAAAATCGACATGCACAGTTGACACGTTTAGGCCATTTTCTTTTAGTTCTTCTTCATTCATTTTCGTGCCACCCTGTAGATTTGTAGGGTACGCTGCACCGATTGCAAGGTGATTTGACGCATTTTCATCAAATAATGTATTAAAGAATGTAATACCTGACTGAGAAATTGGTGATGGGTCTGGTACTAATGCTACCTCTCCTAGACCTGTTCCACCCTCATTATCAAATACGAGCTTCTTCATAATTTCATCTCCCGTTTCCGCTGAGATGTCAACAATTTTACCATCTTTAAAATGAACCTCAATGCCTTCAATTAATGTGCCTGCATAGCTTAATGGTTTCGTGCTTCGAACTACACCATCCATACGACGTGTATCTGGTGCCGTATACACCTCTTCAGTTGGCATATTTGCGATAAATTCTTCTTCTTTCGGATTATAACTTCTAGCACTTTCCCAAATATGATTCTTTGGTAAACCTAGTTTTAAATCAGTACCTGGTGCCCGATAGTGTAATGCATCAAATTGGATTTCATTTAATTTAGCTGCTTTTTCATTTAAGATTTTTGTATGTTCATCCCATGCAGCAACAGGGTCTTCCTCATACACTCGGCATGTTTTGAAAATTTGATCCCATAGTGCATCAACCTGCTCCTCAGTTGTTGAGAGGTCTGGGAATACTTTAGCCGCCCACCCTGCTCCAGCAGCAGCTGCAACTGTCCATTTTAAATCATTGTTTTGGGTCGCAACCCGTTGTACTTTGAAAGCCTTTGCAGCTTTGTTTTGATAGGCAGAAATTTTAGCAGAATCAACCCCACTTAAAAAGCCAGGGTCACTTGAAACGATTGAAAGTCGACACACCTTGTGGTTAAGAACATGATCATCTGATTCTTGAATTTCATATTCAGGAATATCAGTTAACACTTCTTCAGGCTGGTGCAGATAATGTTCTTTTGTAATTTCATCGTCAGACCATTTTACAATAACCTTCTCGGCCCCTAATGCGTATGCCTCTTTTGTCACAAGGCGAGCAAGTGGAGCCTGATCTACCGTGATTGTCATCTTAACCCAATCACCTTTTTGCACATTAAGTCCGTTAGCTACTAAAAGCTTCGCATACTTTTTTAAGTTCTCCTCAAAGTGTGGAAGAGCCATCTTATTACCCCCAATAAAATATGTATACCATTATACTAGCATAACACACATTTAAAATCCTAATGAATTAAAGAACCCCTCAGCGTAGAGATACCATTTTCCAAATATCCCTTTAAACAAGAAAGCATATACATCCATCCCTCTTTTTGACCTAACAAAATATTCACAATTTCAGGGTCTTTGGTGTTAAAACCTGATTCTGTTACCTCTAGCACAACGCTTCCATTTTGCTCTTTTCGCAAGTAAAAAGTTACTGTCGTTTGCTGCTCACCTTCCCCCCATTTGTACACAATCCTTTTATCTTGTTCTACCTCTACTACTTTAATGGTTAATTCGGCATTATATTCCTGATAAATCCATGTAATTTTCTTTCCTTCTTCTAATCGGCTTGACCCAGATGAAAACCAATAGTTTCCGATTTTTTCTGGATCTACTAATGCTTCAAACACCTCATTTGCCGACCTATTAATTCGCATTTTTGATGTTATTTCAGAGATCATATAACAGCTCACCTTTCTGGAGGATATTAATTACACGATAGAATTCCATAATATATACTTAATACGGTTCACTTCCCAACCAATGTACGATGCTCCATCAATAGCCGTAACCATTGTGCTGGCCTAGCTGCAAATTCAACTTTATTCTTGCTATAAGGTGTCAAATATAAATGCCAACTGAGTGCACGCTGTACACATGCCAATTCATCAGATATCCGTAACGCTCTGTCTAATTCCTTCATAGGTGCAAATTTTGTCCAAGGCTCTAAATAGAATGGACGAAATTCTTCAACAACTTTAAGCCAATCGGATTCTACCTTGATCAAAGCATCAAGCGCATGCCAGAAGATACGAGTACTAAAAAATGGATGGGAAACAGATGTATCGCCCCAGTCAAAAAACGCGATGTTCTCATTAACTAGTCTTATATTATTTGAATGAAGGTCCCCATGCTCTATTGAAGCAGGTACTATCGCCCCCAAATAATCACACATCTCGAAAAATTCAGGTTGGAGAGACATGACTTTTTTCGTTTCTTCCTCTGAGAGTCCTGTTCGACACATGTCTAGTAAATACTGCTCAATTTCTTGTTTTAGTATTGGAATCCTTCGGTCGGGTACACCCAGTGCAAGAAGGCTTTCCACATTATTCGTTTGGATAATCTGTAATTCTGCATATTCTTGTATTGCTCGCTGCCAAAGAACTTTTTCCTTTAGCTTCCGAAGGGGTTGCCCTTTTAGATCCTTCATAAGGAACCAACCCTCTGATTCATTTGATGCTACTATACGAGCAGTCTTACCTTTTAATGTCCCATCTAAATACTTAGACAATGCTGCTTCATGTTTGGTGGCGAACCCATTTTCTTTCAAATAAAGATCTCCATTATTCGTTGGGATTCGTACAATCAAACAAAAATCAGACTCTTTAACCTTTACAATTGGCCCAGTGATTTTATAACCAGCACTTTCAACTACAGTTTTGAACCATTTTTCCGACTGCATTTCCATAAAAATACCTCTCTTACGATTATTATATCCATACTTCTTCCACAAAAAAATGCTCCATTCCTTTAATTAAGTAAAAATAAGAGCAAATCAACATCGATTTGCTCTTACTGTTACAACGTTATTTATTTCTTTAGTAAACTCGACTCAAATAAATCAATTATTTCTAAAAATCTTTCAGCTTCTCTAAAGGTGTGATCAGCTAACAGAGGATGAATATTACTTTTTATGCGACAGGCCTCAATTAGCTCCCTCGCAGTTTTCTTAAAATCTCTTAATGAGGCAACTGATACTCTATTTTGATCTAAAAACTGAGTTAAAATTGGTTTTGTTTCCGACTGTGGTCGCATTGAATCTAAGTCAATTGCTTGAAATAACAATTGATCGAAATCATGGCTGAACTCCCTAGCTTGGTCAACAAGCTTTCGTTCCGAAGGGTCTAACAAATGTCCGATAAATTTTGCATGATCAGCCATAATTCGAAGGAAAAACACATTTTCCTGAATAATAGCTTCTGGTTTTGGCGCAAGAATTCCTTGATTAAGTTCTTTTAACCGATTAGCAAAATAGGCTGCTTCCCTGCTAATATGATCAACTAACAAAGGGTAATTGTTTGTTCTAATCTCACAACGTAAAGTTAACCCTAATACCTTTCTTTTATAAGCCCATATAGAAGCAGCAGCTTGATACACTTCATTATTAAACGCTTGTACTTGACTTAATTCCGAATGAACCGAAAACCGAGCTAGCTTTTCCTCAATTCTCTCAAACACCGTAATAAAATTCTTTGCTTCATTAATTAATTGTTGTTGTTCATACGTAAAACCCAAACTCAAAAACAAAGCGTGCTCCTTCATTATCCTAGACCAAAAACGTATCTCATCTAATGACCTTGTAACAATTGGATCGGCCATCCCCCACCCTCCCTTCTTCACCTTTCCTTAAATAGATATGATGGTTGGGATTGTACTAATTCTATGGTTAAAATATTTCAATAAAAAAAGCAAACCAATCATTGGTTTGCTTACTAGTCTATTGGAACTTGCAACTTGAACCGTAACTCGTCCTTGCTTAGATTAAAGGTTTCAACTGACACCTTCATATCGCTTTTCATTTTCATTTCGGACAAATAGACATAGATATCTTGTTTTTTTGAATCAATTTGAACCCACTCTGGAAGATTATAATAGTCGTTAATATACCTAAGTACAAATGAAACAGGTAAACTCACTTGACCAACTGTAAAGGCCTCCTGTTGTAATAGTAAATCTCCATTTTCAATTACCTCAGGCTTAAATGTCATAACCATATCTATTTCTTTCCCGAAAACAGTAATCGTTCCAAGGAGCATCACCCGTTCCGTTAACAAAACCTTATAATTTAGGGGGTTATCTTTTGCCTCTTTTTTCAAAAAATTATTGATTACTCTCGTTAAGTCCTCTTTATTCGTTTCGACTGACAGATTTACATGATTCGTGGAAATGACCTTTTCCTTCGGGGACACTTCTTTATTCGGTGCAAAAAGCAACCCGAGAAAGATAAGCACACACACGAGATTAAGAGCTAACAGTGTGAGAAAAAGAAACTTCCATTTATTTTTTACATTCATCAAAGACCCCCTTTACGAAGGTAATCACTCATTTATGATTGCTTCAAAAATCCTTTCACTTATTATTTTATACCCTTTTGCGTTCGGATGAAACTCATCTTCTGATAAGAGATTATCACTCGTTTGACTGAAAACATCGTCTACGACTACAAATTTAGTATGGTCAAATGTTGAAAGAACTCTTTCACTACCTTCGTTCCAATTGTCTACAATTGTATTAATTTCCGTAGAAAGGTCAATAAACCAACCAAACGGATTGTACAGCCCAACCAGTACGATTTCGGCTTCACTATTATGGCTTCTAATATTTTCGAGGACTTTTTGTAAACGAACCTCATATTTAGCCTGTTCTTTCTCAAACACATATAATGATAAATCAAAAAGGTTCTCTTTCACAATTTTCATTATATCATTTCCACCTATTGTAATGATAATGATGTCAGCATCCGCAATTCCTTCTTGAACTTCCTCATTTTGCAGTCGATTTAGAAGGTCAGTTGTTTTATGACCTTTCACACCAAAATTCTCCAGAGTAACTGATTTTACATCTTTTTCATTAAGAAGCTTTTCCTCCAACAGCGAAGTATAGCCCCCCTGATTCGTTTCATCGCCGACACCCTTAGTTAATGAATCGCCAATTGATGCAATACGAAGTTCTCTTGGGATAAAATCATCTGGGATTTCACTCTTTGGAGTTAGACCTGTATCATGATCACCGGTGGCTGTACCTGTTGCTGTTGCAGCTATTCCACCTGAACAACCACTTAATAATAAACTAGTGATAATAATGGCTAATAACGAATTATTCAACTTGCTCACCACATTTCTTTCCAGACTGTTGTCTACAAGTTTAGTATTATAGCATACGTAAAAAAACCTGTAAGGATTCATGTTTCGTTGAAATATCTTCTATTCAGTGTAATAATTTCAATCTTCATAAAAGTTTGGACAATTCATTCAATAGATGATGAAAAAAGACGTCTATTTGGACGTCTTCGCTTATATTGCGTGTTTTTCCGCTGCTTCTTTTGCTCCCAGCGTTAGCGTGTGAATGGTAATTTCAGGATTGCTTCGAACGCGAATATTTAGTCCTGTTTGGCCCAATCCCTCGTTAATGTAAAATGGTTTTCCATCATGTGTATGGAATCCTTTTATCATCTTCATTCTAACAAGTTTCCCCATTTTCACCAAATGATAAGGCTTCGGGTAACAAATTTGTCCACCATGAAAATGACCTGATAAAAGATAATCAAAATGATACCCCTTCATCTGCAAAACAAGGTTTGGATCGTGGGTTAATACAAGATTATAGCCCGCTTTTAAGGCTGAATAAGACTCTAGTAGATTACTTCGTTTCGAGCTGAAATCATCAATTCCAATTAAATTCAGACGATGTCCATGAATCATGAGTGACTCATTTTCATTTTGAAATGTTCTCACCCCATGTTCTTCCAACATCCGTTTAAGTTTTTCAAAGTTTTTCTTTCGTAAAAAATAATCGTGATTCCCAAACACAACATAAATACCATGTTTCGGTGCAATCTTATTTAGTATATCTAGATATGGAACCAGTTTTGGAATACTGCGTTGGCGATCCAAGAAATCACCAGTTATGGCTATTATATCGATTTTTTCATGTTTCACTTGTCGGTATAATTCATCCGGAGTAATCGATAGATTTTCAAGATGCAGGTCTGATAGGTGGAGAACATTGACTTGTGTTGAGTTCACATATTGTGGTTCTGGGTTTACAGAAATTTTGTTAACAATCACTTTATACGTATTTTTATTAGCTTTTCTAAGAAAGTAGAAAACTACTATGATAGCGATAAGAGCGATAAAAATTTTCACAAAAAAACACCACCTTTTCTCCTTCCATTATAGATAATAGAATTCGAAAAAAGCAGTGGTAATGAATGGATACCTAAGAATTACAAATCAAATTACTAAGTCATTAGGCGCCAGATTTAGACCTAAATGAAGTGGGTCATAAAGTCGCTGCCACGGCGTTTCTAGTCTTTGATCTTATTGATCGAAATTTCCCTTTTAAAATCTGTGGCATTCGTCGGGGTTCTAATTTTATTCAGCTAGTGTCTTTTCTATATTCATCCCACTTATGAAGTTTGAGACCTTTCTGAATAAAGTTTATACAATGTATCTTTAGACATAAATAAATACATCGGCTGTCTACGGATACTTTGCGCTGACATATTTGAAACTGCCATACAATACATGGGAAGAAATACAATTAATTTAAACCAAAGATAGATTTTGTTTGATATCGCTACTGTTTCAAAGCCTAGTCGTTTGCTTCCTTTGTTTAGTGCTGTAATACCAACAAGCCCTTTTATTTCATCCCTTTTTGGGTGGTTTTGTAAATACCCCGCAACTCCAGGCAATGCCTGCTTCACTTGCTTGTATATCGTTCTAGCCTTTGAAGTTTCTCCTTGAAGTCCAATCAACTCTCTAAGTAAAATCACATTATGTAAATGAATTTTAATTAATAAATCGTTTTTCTTTATTTCGGTTCCATCAGCAAGAACGCATGAACGTCCTTTATATTTTGTTACTTTAACCCGCAAAATCTCTTTATCCTCTACATATGTAAGTCTTGTAAGTCCATAATAAATCGGATCAAGAATTGCCCAAATAGTAATCACGCACACCTTCATTTTTGCGAGCATGGATGCATCCCCTTAACAATCATTTACAGTTTCATTTTCTCTATTTTAATTGAAAATTATTTTGGAAAAGTAAGGCAAGATAAAAGTAGAAACTTTTAAAAAAACTATGTACATTCAATAAAATTTGAAAGGATGTATTTGATATGGAAAAAGATCACGAAAAACAACAGAATTCAAAACAAGAATTCCCAGAACAAATCTCAAGTGGCTGTATGACATTTACTAGTCACGAGTTGTTCTGGAAAGAACTAGAAACCATCGTTGTTGACGGCGTTGAATCTGCAGAGGATTGAGAGGTAAGCAAAAAGGACTCCGGCCAGGAGTCCTTCTTCAATCAAAAACTATAGTACTTTCTTGATGTCTGCAATAATTTCTTCGTATGGAGTATTTTCAACCCCGTTGTATTCCTTTAACACTGTTCCATTTTGGTCAACTAAGTAGAACTTGATTACGTGCATAACTTGGTCTTGGCCTTCTGGTTTTGCGACTAAAGCTGCAAAGCTGTCTTTTGCAAATACAGTCATTTCATCCAATGTATATCCTGTTAACAAATGCCAGTTAGATAAATCATCGGAATAGCCTTCTGCATATTCCTTCAGCATTTCAGGCGTATCAACTTCTGGGTCAACTGAAAAGGAAACAAATTCAACATCTAGATCCTCTTCTTTTACCATTCCTTGAAGCTTAGCCATATGTGCGGTCATTGGTGGACACACGGTGTCACACTGTGTAAAGATCATATCCGCTATCCATACTTTTCCTTCTAAATCTTTAAGGCTAAAATCCTCGCCATTCTGATCTACATAGGAGAAATCGGAAACCTCATAGTTCAGCGGATTTGCGATACCACTATTTCCACAAGCAGCTAAAATAAAAATAAGGGCGATCATAACAAAAAATTTTATTCTTTTCACGTTTTCACCTACATTCGTCATTTTTCCATTCAATATCTCATTTTAAAGAATATGTGACAAACTTACAACAAAATAGCTGTGAACAATTTTCGAACATATCAAACAGCTTGTCATCATAAAATGGACAAGGAGAGTGAGTTTTGGGAGGTTATCGGTTATGAGGTTCTATTATACTGGTTGGAAAGGTTTTTATTCAAATGCCTAAAATTATTATTACCTACATATGTATTGTTATCGGCGCATTTTTACAGGGGCTCGGTATGTCCTTATTTTTATTTCCTCATAATATTCCTTCCGGTGGTGCTGCTGGGCTTGCGATACTAATGAATCACTGGGTTCAATTGCCTTTAGGCATATCCCTTTGGATAGTCAATTTTTCCTTTTTAATTCTTGCTTTAAAATACTTTGGGTTTTCATGGACGGTAAAAACGATGATTGCCGTGACGATTACTTCAGTGACAGTGAGTTATGTAACTACTCTTGGATCCTTCTTAACCCCGTTCTTCTGGCTGGATCTATTAAGTGGGGCAGTGATTTTTGGTGTTGGAGTCGGACTATTAATCCGAAGTGGTTCATCCAGTGGCGGTATGGTTATCCCAACATTAATGATTGCTCAATACAATGATTGGTCTCCTGGTAAAGTCATGCTATGGTTAAACTTTTTCATTTTCTTATTAACAGCATCAGTAATCGATATCCCTATCGTTTTTTATGCGATTATTTGCCAAACAGTATCAACTAATATCATTGATGTAATCTATCATCTTAGAGCACCTTCGTTTATCAATACACCATCACTGGGGTGGAGAAAAAAATAAAGTAAGAAAGCCAAATGTACTTTCTTACTTCAACAGAATTTCCCTCTCTTTTAAATAGTTAATAATTGTTCCAACTGATTGTGAAATGGTTAATTTATCTGTCTCTAAAATCAACTCTGGACGATAGGGTTCTTCGTATGGAGAGCTTATTCCTGTAAATTCGGATATCTCTCCATTCCTTGCTTTTTTATATAAACCCTTTGGATCACGATTTTCACAAATAGTAATTGGACATTTCACATATACTTCGATAAATTCGCCGTCAGGAAACAAGGCTCTCACCTGATCTCGATCCTCTCGAAACGGTGAAATGAATGCTGTTGAAACGATTTGCCCACTATCAACAAATAGCTTTGATACCTCACCTATCCTACGTATATTTTCTTTCCTGTCCTGTTTGCTAAATCCTAGGCCAGCATTTAATCCATGACGAATATTGTCACCATCAAGGACATAGCTTTGTACATTTAGTGAGAAAAGCTCTTTGTCAAGGGCATTTGCTAATGAGGATTTACCTGAACCTGATAGTCCAGTAAACCAAATCACACAGCTTTTATGTTGATTTTGTTGTTGTCGCTCATTCTTCGTAATTGTTGATTGATGCCATATAATATATTGTTCTTCGCCCATATTTCCCACCTTATATCTTTGTGTATTGTTCTGCCATTCCTCTAATGAGGACCTCAACTACTTCTGGTCTACTAAATTCCTTTGGTGGTTTTTTACCCGCTTTTAGCATTTCACGTACCTTTGTGCCCGATAATATGACATGGTCTTCTTTACTATGAGGACATGTTTTTGCGGACGCCATATTCCCACATTTTCTACAGAAAAAACTATGCTCAAAAAACAATGGCAAAATTCCTAGTTCATCTTCTGTAAAATGACTAAAAATTGTTTGTGAATCATATGTTCCGTAATAATTTCCCACTCCTGCATGATCCCGACCGACTATAAAGTGAGTACAACCATAATTCTTCCTTACTAGAGCATGAAAAATCGCTTCTCTAGGCCCAGCATAACGCATTGCAGCCGGAAATACCGATAAGAACACTCTGTTTTTTGGGTAATATTTTTCTAGGAGAACCATATAGCTTTCCATTCTAATATCACTTGGAATATCGTCCGATTTCGTTTCTCCGACTAATGGATTTAAAAATAATCCATCTACAACTTCTAATGCAGATTTTTGAATATACTCGTGTGCTCGGTGGACTGGGTTTCTTGTTTGAAATCCGACTACTTTCTTCCAACCAAGATGCTCAAACACCGCTCTTGTTTCGATGGGGTCCAAGTAAAAGGTTTCAAACCTTTCCTTTTTTGGACGCTTTATCATTTGAATCGGACCCGCAATATACACACTTGGTCTTTCATACAATCGTTTAACCCCCGGATGTGCATCTTCCGTCGTACGATACACATTAAAGGCTTCTGCTTCTTTATTTGGTACATACTTTTCAGACACTTCTATGACCCCATAAGCCTTACCATTTTGTACTAATTGAACCTTTTCTCCAATTGAGATCTTCTTTGCCGTTGCCTTATCAACCGCCAAAGTGATAGGAATTGACCACGGTAAACCGTTTGAAAGTCTCATTGAGTGTAGAATCGATTCATAGTCTTCTTTACCTATAAACCCCTCAAGCGGACTATATGCCCCAACTGCTATTAATTCCAAATCACTTAACTCCATGTTGCTCAGTTCAATTTGTTTATCAATGTCTTCAACATTTAAAGTTGGATTGAAACGATTTACCAGCGAACCGCCATGCGGCGTACTTAATGACACTTTAAAAACCTCCATTACCTATTTCGTTATTTCACATGTAAACCGCATTCTGTTTTATCAGAATTGGCCCATCTTCCTGAACGCAAATCTCCATTTAATACTCGATTTGTGCATGGTGCACAACCAATACTTGGATAATCTTTGTCATGCAACTCATTGTAGGGGAGATTGTTCAGCTTAATATATGTCCAAACATCGTCCCAAGTCCAATGAATAAGGGGACAGATTTTAATGTTCTTAAATTTTTCATCTTTGTTTAGGTATTCCGTATTTTTGCGGGTTGGCCCCTGTTCTCTCCGTAGTCCCGAAATCCAAGCCTTGGTAGAAGTTAAAACTTCATGTAGAGGTTCAATTTTTCGAATCTGACAACATAAATTAGGATTGGTTTTCCATAGCTCATCCCCGTGCTTTTTTGCCTGCTCTTCTAGGTTTAAGTCAGGTTTTTTTAGTTCAATATTTAGAGTAGGATACTTTTCTTTGATCTTATCAATGAGTTCATACGTTTCTTTGAAGTGAAGTCCTGTATCTAGAAAGACAATTCTGGCAGCCTTATTGACCTTAGCAATCAAATCAATGAGCACTATACCCTCTGCTCCAAAGCTACATGCGTAGACGATGTCTTCTGCTGCATATGTTCGATATGCCCATTTTAAAATGTCATAATAATCTTTGTTGCTGTTGACAACGTCCTTTACCCTTTTCTCACTCCAATTTTCATATGTGATGACGCTCAATCTTGTGTTCCTCCTCTCTCACGTTGATCGTTAGCAACTGATTATTTTTAATCTCTAGCTGGTTCATATTATTGATAGCTCCGAATGTAAGACAGGATACACATGCCCGTATCCAAGAACCATGACCAAATACTAAAATTGACTCAAAATCCTTGTATTTGTATAAAAATGTGTGCACCCTTTTTTCCAAGTTCGAAATCTTTTCCCCAAGCATGATTTCACCTGGACGTGTAAACCACTCATCTTTATACGTTTCGATGAGAAGCTTCTTATCTTTCCCTTCAAATTCTCCAAAATGAAGCTCATTTAACAGTGGCTCTATTTTAAAACTGTTATATCCATAGGACTTTGCTGTTTGTTGAGTGCGGGTTAATTCACTTGTTAAAATCAATGAGTATGTTGGTTTTAACAATTTTTTATTGGTTTCGATCGCCTTCTTGTTTGCGTCAGCAAGTTCTAAAATAGGAATATCCTTGCTACCCTGGAGAACCCCCTTTTCATTCCATTCAGTAGGAAGATGCCTGATTAAGGTAAGTTCCATGTCTTTTCACCCAGGAAAAATGTTTCGCTTCGTAGTCCGAGTCTTTGTGCCTCTAAAACCAGTACATCGTTAATTTTCACATTGCCGAGGTTGACATTTGTTCCAAACTGATTAATAAAAAACATTTGGTGTTTAGGTGTTGGGGCTTCAAATATCACCTTATTTACGTCAATATTTTGGGAAATTTGATTAATTAGATCCATGTTCACATTGCCCGAACGATTGTAAATACCTGCTGTCCCTGAGTCTCTCCCCTCAGTAATAACATACTTACAACCTGTTGCCAGCAATAAATTAATCTCATGTTCCCACTCAGATAAAGGCATTTCTTTATCTTGATCTTTAGACCCAACCTCTGCAATTACATTAAAATGCTGCTTTAGTTTTTTGATTAATGAAATTCTCTTATGAAGTGGGATGTCAATTGTTCCATTTGAGACCTCAATCCATTCAATCCCTAGCTTTTGTAAACTTAGTACATATTCGTCAAGTTTCTCTTGCACAAAGCATTTTTCAAAAAGAGTACCGCCACAATAAGGAATGACATTGTATTTTTTATAGAGGTTGATTTTTTCTTGTAGGTTCGGGGTCACATAGGCGGAGCCAATCCCAATTTTCGCGATATCGATATAGGTATGATAATCCTGTAAATAAGCCTCTAATTGACCTAACGGAGTACCAAAATCAGCGATTGAGGTAAGTCCATAACTACGTTCTCCCTGTGTTCGTAAAGGAACATCTAAAAAATCCATAGGAATAACTCCTCCTTAGTTCAGCGTAAGGATAAAAAATCCTCACTACATTTGCCCAATTTTTCATAGGCTTCTGTTCTATTTCCATTACAAATACCCATCATCTTACAGTTGATATGTTATTCAAAAATAGGTAAAGGGTGTATAGATTGGGCTTTTCTGGGCACTGTTCATTTGGAAACTACTTACAGAATAGGTTTCGTGAGATATTGAAAAACTAGTAAAGCAATAATTGATTTTAACGACAATGACAAGAGGGAAACGGATGAAGTTCATCCAGCCTTTTACATACCGTAAAAGAAGGAGATGCAAAAACTTGTCAAATCAAAAAAATTCAGCAATGACAATTGTTGCGATTAGTTCTATTCCACTAATCCTGGTACTTGGTAATTCGATGCTCATTCCTGTATTACCACAAATGCAAAAAGAGCTAGATATCAGCCAATTTCAGGTGAGTCTTGTAATCACAACATTTTCAGTTGCAGCGGCGATCTCTATTCCATTACTTGGTTATTTCTCGGATCGTTTTTCAAGAAAAGCGGTTATTATACCAGCATTGATTCTTTACGGTACAGGAGGATTGCTCGCTGGTGCTGCAGCCGCATGGTTTTCTAGTCCTTATTTTTGGATCATGGCTGGTAGGCTTATGCAGGGTATCGGTGCCGCAGGAACAGCACCTATCGCAATGGCGCTTACTGGAGATTTATTTAAAGGGGGAAAACAAAGCCGAGTTTTAGGACTCGTGGAGGCATCAAATGGCTTTGGGAAGGTAATATCACCAATTATCGGTTCCCTTCTAGCGTTATTATTTTGGTATGCTGCCTTTTTTGCATTCCCAATTTTTTGCTTAATTTCCGTACTTCTCACGATATTCTTTGTTAAAGAGAAAAAGCAAAAGAAAGAACCACCCCCACTTAAAAAGTATGTGCGAGGATTGTTTTCAGTGTTTAAACATGAAGGTAGATGGTTATTCACAGCATATTTAGCTGGAGCAACTTGTTTATTCACCCTTTTTGGGATTCTCTTTTACTTATCTGATGTATTAGAAAAAACGTATGATACAGATGGTGTACTTAAAGGAGCAATATTAGCAATTCCATTATTATGTATGACAACAACATCGTATATTACAGGTAGTAAAATTGGTAAAAAGATGCCTTTGATGAAGAAGCTTATCATCATTGGACTTATCCTCATGACTATATCGTTTGCGTTATTAGTCTTTTTTGAGAGCTTAATTCCGTTTATTGCCGTTTTGGCAATCAGCAGTATCGGAACTGGACTTGTATTACCTTGTATAAACAGCTTTATAACGGGCTCTGTTTCATCCGAAAAGAGAGGATTTGTTACTTCACTTTATGGTTCCGTTCGGTTCTTAGGAGTAGCCATTGGTCCGCCTATATATGGATGGTTAATGAGTTGGTCAAGAGCCGGAATGTTTTTAACAACTGCATCTTTAACCCTTATAGTTGGGCTTTTATGTATGCTCCTAATTCATGTTAAAAAGAAAAATCCTAAAAAAGAAACAAATGACTCCCTGTTCAAAAAACTTCAGTTTACCTAATATGATAAAGGAGAGGTTGACCTTTGCAAATTTTCGTTTCTCCAGAGGTTATCAAAGAAGAATGTCAAATACTTAACATAGTCAATCAAGAAAAAAAAGCACTTGGCTATATCTCGTTTTTCTTTGACGATAAAAAAATGTATGTCTATGGACACTGTGAGGAATTAGGCGTAAGTAAAGATTTTAAAGACACGATCACTCCGTACATTCAAGGTATGGCAAAAGCTAAGCCAGATTTAGATATTTTTTCTTATATCTCGATTGGTGGAGAAAAATTAGACTTAGCAGATGAAGAATCTGAAGATAAGTAAGGATATCGATATCGATATCCTTTTTCTTTGCCAAGCTCCACATGCTCTCGGCTCGAGGTCACAAGTCATTCGCTTCTGAAGGCAAAAAGCGCCTTTCTGTCATTAGTTTTCTGTGCTTGTCGCCCATGCAAGGATGGTTAGGCTTGCAGTGTTAGGCACAGGACATGCCTGCTCATAGTTGGAATTGTGTGCCTTGCGCATTTTGTATTTTGACAAAATAGTGAACAGATATTTTAGGGACATGGATTATGTTAAAATGGGCTTACATAAACATTGGAAAGGTTGTTTGAAATGAAAAAATTATCTGTTCTTCTCATGCTGGTCCTCGTGTTTGGTATGGTTGGTTGCTCCCAAAATGGAGAAAGTCATGAGTCCCAAGGTGAAGACCATGTAATCGGAGATATACGTGAGGAAACAGCCTCAATTGATGTGATGCCCTCCTTTCTAGATGATAAGTCAGAGGAACTAGTAACAATATATAAAGCTGCAGCAATGCACAAAGATTTACTCGAATCAATGCCGTGCTATTGTGGTTGTGCTGATTCTGTTGGACATCGCGATAATTACGATTGCTTTGTCCATGAGAATAAAGGCGATGCAGTTGTATGGGATGATCACGGTACAAAATGTAACGTTTGCCTAGAAATCGCAGCTACAGCCGTACTTGAATATTCAAACGGGAAATCACCAAGTGAAATACGAGCTATGATTGATGAAACATATAAAGAAGGCTATGCGAACCCAACACCAACTCCACAACCTGAAATCTAAAAAAGACGTGTGAAATTCACACGTCCTTTTTGTCCTATTCCGCGTAATACATAAACCCAATTGCACCTGGGCCAGTATGGGTGCTTATCACTGGAGTAGTTTCAACGATATCAACCTTTTCGTATCCGGTTAGTTTTTTGATTGCCTCTTTTAAATTTGCCGCAAGTTCGATTGCATCAACTTGAGCTATCGCTACACCTTTTATCGTTTTATTACTTACATCTTCAGCAAATTTTTTACTTAAGTATTTCACGATTTGTGCATGGCTTCTTACCTTTGAAACTGGAGTATAGACGCCATCCTGTAAAGAAGCAATTGGTTTAATGTTCAATAAAGAACCAATAAATGCCTTGCCTTTTCCAATCCGCCCACCTTTTACAAGGTTTTCTAAAGTATCAACGGTTACAAACAAAGTTGAGTTTTCCCTAATTTCATTGATTCGTTTCACGATTTGATCTTTCGTTTGTCCCGCTTTTGCCATTATTGCAGCTTCAATAACTTGAAAAGCTAAAGCCCTTGAAATATACATGGAATCTATTACGGTTACACTTGATTCACTTATATTAGCAGCATTCTCAGCAGATGTAACTGTACCACTCATCCCACCTGTCATGTGAATGGAGATAATTTCGCTGCCATCACTTCCTAACTGATCATAAAGCTCGACGAAATGCCCAAATGCTGGCTGAGAGCTCTTTGGCAATTCGACAGATTGCTTCATTCTCGCTAAAAATTCTTGTTGAGTGATGTCTACCTTATCTAAAAACGTTTCTCCATCAATCGTAATTGATAAGGGAACAACTTCGATTCCTAGTTCTTTTACTAGTTCCTCTGATAAATCTGCTGTAGAATCTGTTACGATTTTTACCTTTGTCATACGTTCACTTCCTACGTCTGGTACAGCTATTATAAAAATAGTTTATCCAAATTTTAACGGGGGGATTGCTTACAATTTATACCTAACCAGAAAAAAAGAGCTGATTTTAATGTTTTAAAATCAGCTCTCATTCTAAAACTATGCATTATGTTTTAAAATATCTAGTTTGAAAATCCGTTCATAATCAGTCCATTTTAGCACTGTCTTCAAATATTCTCGAAACGAATAGATTTGACCTGGACTTGATTTCGTCATGATTTTCGACAAATATGCTTGTAAACGAAAATCGAGCATAAAGCGATATGTGTTGCCTTCCTCTAATACTGGAATTTCAATTACTTTTACCTTATGTCCATAACTATTTTTGAACTCTAGGCTTTTGAATAGCAAACTATCAGTCCTTTTTCACCCGTTTCTTATATTATACATGAAAACAAGCATTTCGTCTTTGTCTAAAAATGTAGAATTATTGAATTTAAATCAACAAATTAAATAATGTATTTTCTTTATTTAACTCGCGGAATGGGAACCCTTTTTTCTCCATTCGGTTTACTAATGCTTGGTAGTCATCTTTCGCTTTTAATTCAATCCCTACTAATGCTGGCCCATTATCTTTGTTATTTTTCTTTGTATATTCAAAACGAGTAATGTCATCAGTTGGTCCAAGTACATCAAGTAAGAACTCCCGTAATGCCCCTGCTCTTTGAGGAAAGTTCACAATGAAATAGCATTGTAGGCCTTCATAGAGCATCGAACGCTCTTTTATTTCCTGCATTCTGCTGATATCATTGTTACCACCACTTAGTACACAGACAACTGTTTTTCCCTTAATCTGATCCTTGTACATATCAAGTGCAGCAATTGATAATGCCCCTGCTGGTTCGGCGACAATCGCATTTTCGTTGTATAGGTCCAGAATAGTTGTACATACCTTTCCCTCAGGCACAGGAATAATATCGTCAACAAGCTTTTTACTGATTTCAAATGTATTTTCACCCACCGTTTTAACGGCTGCCCCATCAACAAATTTATCAATTTTAGGCAATGTAGTAACCGCCCCGTTGGCAATTGAAGTCTTCATACTTGTTGCACCTTCAGGCTCAACACCAATAATCTTTGTTTCAGGAGAGATGCTCTTCATATAGGTTGAAATTCCTGAAATAAGTCCGCCCCCACCAATCGCTGCAAATACATAATCGACTGGTTCTGCACAATCATTTAAAATTTCTACCGCTACTGTTCCTTGACCTGCCATAACATCAGCATCATTAAATGGATGGATAAATGTACGATTTTCTCTTTCACAACATGCTACAGCTTCTTCATAAGAGTCGTCGAAAGTATCGCCTGTTAAAATAATCTCTACATATTCCCGTCCAAAAGCCTCTACTTGAGAAACTTTCTGTCTTGGTGTCGTGGATGGCATAAAGATTTTACCTTGAATTTTTAAAGCAAAGCAGGAAAAAGCCACGCCTTGTGCATGGTTTCCAGCACTCGCACAAACAACGCCATTTTTTAAATCCTGCTCCGAAAGATTTTTAATCCGGTTATAGGCTCCCCTTATTTTAAAAGAACGGACAATTTGTAAATCTTCTCTTTTTATCAATAAGTTACATTCGTAACGTTCAGATAGTAATTCATTTCTTTGTAAAGGTGTATGGATTATAACATCCTTTAATGTTTGATTCGCTTTTATGATATCCTCTACATGGATCCCATCTAGTTTTTGTTTTACCTCTTGTGCCATGAGCCCATATCCCCTTTCGCTTCGCTTATTTCTACAACAACACTGTACAGTAATGAAGATTTAATTTGTTCATTATAACATGAATTAGCCTATCTGGAGTAAAATTTTCTAAATATTGTATTACTTTTTGAAATGAAATCGCTACCAGTCATTTTTATGAAATTTTTTTCTAATTTAGCGGGGGGATATATTACGAATGTCATTTGTGTTCTTTTTTTATTAGCAGTATGATTGGAGAAAGATGTAACAAGAGGTGATAAATATGACATTTCGACAAGAATCATTAAAAGAAGAAATTGCAAATGCCATCACACATGGTATAGGAGTTTTATTAAGCATTCCTGCCCTCGTGATGTTAATCGTATTTGCTGTGAAATATGGAAACGTCTTGCATATTGTTAGCTTCTCTATTTTCGGGGCATCCATGATACTGCTGTATTTATTTTCAACGCTATTACACAGCATCACACACCCGAAAGTGAAAAAGCTGTTCGCGATACTAGATCACTCAGCGATCTATTTATTAATTGCTGGAACATATACTCCCTTCGTTCTCGTTTCAATAGGAGGCTGGTTAGGCTGGACTCTTTTCGGAATTGTATGGGGACTAGCGATTGTTGGAGTTGTGTTTAAAGTCTTCTTCGTTGAAAAGTTTATGATTCTCTCAACGGTTTTTTATGTTCTGATGGGGTGGTTAATCATAGTTGGCATTAAGCCTTTATATGAAAGCATCGGGTTTAATGGCTTTATGTTGCTATTAACTGGTGGAATCCTCTACACAGTTGGAGCTGTCTTTTATGTTTGGAGAAAGCTGCCATTTAACCATGCAATTTGGCATTTATTTGTATTAGCGGGAAGTGCCGCGATGTTCTTTAGCATCCTATTTTATGTCGTAGACGTACCGTTTATCTCATAAAAAAGGCTCGGATTTAAAAGGGCTTAGAGAAATATTATCTCTAAGCCTTATGATTAATTCAGTTATTATACTCCTTCTCAGTCCCATCAAGAAACTTAACTTCTAGCTCAAACTTTTGGAAGTCTTCATCTAAATCAAAGGCTTTCGTCACTTCTGAGACTACTTCTTCATTTGGTGTATCCTTATCAAAATTTAATTGTTCAAAAATTGATCTTAGCACTTCAAATGCTTCGTCACCTTTTATCTGTGTATTTGATATATCATCCTTGATTTCCGCTTCCAATCCATTGCTTTCACTTTCATAATCCACGTCATATTCCTTATTTTCAGCGTATTCTACATCCAAATCGAAGTTTGTAAAGTTAAATAGATTTTCCTTCGTTTGATCTGTGTTGATTTGGTTATTCGTTCCTTCCTCCTCAACGGGTACTTCTTCAGGAACCTTGGTTACATTTTCATCGTCGGCATTGCAGCCAGTAATAGTTATTAAAAAAAAGATAACAGCCATACTTAATGTTAGTTTCTTCATAGTATATGCTCCTTTTTGTAGATAATAATTACCATTCTAGCTATTTCACGTATTGCTTATACAAGTTTAATTATAAACGGAATCCTCTCTCTTACTTACTCCAAAAGAATCGAGACAAATTATAAAAAACGCTATGTTTCTACAATGAGAAATCATAGCGTTTTTGTTTGCTTTCATTAATTTTGTGGGATTTTTTCGTATACCAAAAACGTATAATCATAAGGATTCTTCTCGTCCTTAATCCCCTGTTCTCTTGAAATAACCTTCCACTTGTCTTTTTCAAACGCTGGGAAATAGGTATCTCCTTCAAATTCTTTATTAATTTCAGTTATGTACAGACGGTCTGAATGTGGTAGGATTTCTTTAAAAATTTCCGCCCCGCCGATTACAAATAGCTCCTGGTCAGTTTGTTGATTCATTTTTACAATTTCCTCGATGGAATGAATCACTTTACAGCCTTCTGCCTTATACGAAGTGTCACGTGTTACGATAATATTTTCACGTCCTGGAAGGGGGCGTCCGATTGAATCATAAGTTTTACGTCCCATAATAATGGTATGCCCCATCGTTACTCTTTTAAAATAAGCTAAATCTGCAGGTAAACGCCATGGTAGATCATTGTTCTTGCCGATTAATTGGTTTCTGTCCATTGCAACTAGTAATGATATCATATATATTCTCCTAACTAAAAAGATCCTAAGGTCGATTATACCTTAGGATCATAGAAATAGGAATTACAATCAAATACGTCTTGGCATATTTGCGCCAGATTTTTAGACCTACAGGAAGTGGGTCATATAGACGTTGCCACAGGATGTGGCGTTCTTAGTCTTTGATTTTACAGCTCGAAAAATCCTTTGAAAAATCGTGGATCCGCCGGAGGCTATAACTTTTTTCAGTCGCTCCAAGCAAATTTGAACACTTTTTTCAGTCCTCCCCACTAATAAAGGTAGGGAATTCTGCTGAATTATGTTATACGGCAACTGGTGCTTTAATAGTTGGATGTGGTTCATACCCAACGATTTCAATGTCATCCATTTCAAAATCAAAAACAGATTTAACTGCAGGATTTAATTTTAATGCCGGGAACGGACGTGGCTCACGACTTAACTGTAAATTCACCTGCTCGATATGGTTTGTGTAAATATGGGCATCTCCAATCGTATGGATAAAATCCCCTACCTCTAATCCACATTCAAATGCGATTAGATGAGTTAATAGAGCATAACTTGCGATGTTGAAGGGGATTCCGAGAAAAAGGTCGCCTGACATGATCTTCGACTAGGTTCGCTAAGCCTAGCCCGTTCACTTATGAACTGCTGTATGTCGCCATACAGATGAGACTATATCACGATCCAATGATGGACCCCTACCATTTCCACCTGCTTAGGTGTACTCCCAAATGGGATAGTCGTTCGGCATTTATGTTTCAATTTGAAACAATTTAGCACGGGATTGTCTTTTGCAAGAGTTTCCCCGTTTAGGTAGGTTTTCTATAGAGATTTCTCCCTAAAGGCGCTCATTTACAAACGCTGATACAACTGACAACTCAATTTCCCATCGGCCACATAGAATTGAAACAGACTGTGACAAGGTGGTAGTGCCATGAATTCAACATCACCCGGATTATATCCGACGACAAGATGACGTCTGCTATCTGGGTTATTTTTAATTTGATTGATGACATTTTTTAACTGGTCAATGGTTTCACCACGTGATGATTCCCACGCTCTCCATTGTTTCCCATAAACTGGACCAAGCTCTCCATATTTTGTAGCAAAGTCATCATCCTCTAAAATACGAGATTTAAACTTGTCCATTTCAGCTTGATACAACTCATTAAATTCGCAGTCAACCAGACTTCGGTTTCCGAAATCCGTCATATCTGGACCTTTGTATTCATCGCTCTCAACCCAATTTTTAAAAGCCCACTCATTCCAGATATTATTGTTATTTTTCAGTAAATATCTGATATTCGTGTCACCTTTAATAAACCAAAGTAGTTCGCTCGCAATTAAACGAAATGGAACTCTCTTCGTCGTTAGCAAAGGGAAGCCTTCACTTAAATTAAAACGCATCTGATAGCCAAAAACTGAAACCGTTCCTGTCCCTGTTCGATCCATTTTTTTCGTACCTTTTTCAAGAACATGCTTTAATAGATCTAGGTACGCATTTTCACCATGTTTCAATAGATTCACTCCTTGCATGAACTTCATTCTACTATATTACTACAAATAGCATTCGAATTCATTGCTGAGTTTTGCTTAATTCACTAAAAAGCTGGTGTGTCATTGGCGCTGCAAGTTTTAATTCTTCTCTTGTCTGATCCGACAGATAATACATTGCAAAGCTTTCTGCGAAATATTCTTCAGGATAATCACTAAAATAAGAACGATCCGGGAATAATTGATTGACTTCCTTTTGCAAAATGGTTAAAAAATTGGGATCATTGCTGATTGTACCAAATACAAAATTATCAATCGAATGGGCCAATTCATGCAACTCTAAATTAATAGAACCATGGCCATTTCCCTTTTCACTAGATCCGATTTTGGCTAGTACAACTTCTGAGCCACCAATTCCCGGAACATCGTCCCAAGTCGGTCCATTTTCACTATAGCCACGCGGCTTTTCTCCTTTTAAATAGGCAGCTGTAGGCTCGTCCGTTAAATTACCTGTAAACAGCTTCAGCACTACACCATTGTCAACCAGTCCTTGCAAGATAAGTTCATCAATATGGTTCACACGTTCAATCATTTTTGCTGCGGCAGACTCATTAAATCTAGTTTCAGGTAATACTATGATGTTTTTTAATTTTTCGTAGTTATTAAGATTCGATGTTTCAGTATATAGTGTGAGAGATTGATAATCTTTTAGTGGAACCCCATGAGGAGACGCTTCACCAGGATGATAGGTAAAACCTACCAGGACAAATAGAAGCGTAAGAATAAACGTTTTTTGCATAAGAATGCTCTCCTTAATCTATGAATAAAATCGTGATGCTAAAGCGCACTCTTCTTTTAAAATGGTAATAATAGTATACCATATTCAGAAATATGAGTCTGCTAGACTAGGAGTGGTAAGTTATTCAAGCAGGAAAAATACGGACAAAAAAAGCAATCCAAAGGAGCGAATAATCGACTTCTGGATTGCTTTTCCTCTTTTATTAACTAAGCCATTTTGGCGGAGTATTTTTATCCCAATAAATTTCACCTAATGTATGATGTGTTTGGAATCCATCATGATGTGTATGGTAGTGGAAGTTAAACCAATAGCCATCCTGTGGTGGATGATCCCTTCTTACATGAAAACGGATAATATCATTCCCAGACGTTTTATCGAAAATATGGAAAATCTTTTCCCCATTTCCACCAGACGGTTGCTCTGAAATCTCAAGATGTCCAAGTTCTTCACTTGGATATTGCTCGGCTAATAATTCAATTACACTTTCAATTTTCGGCAAGATTGCACTACGGAATTCATCTTCAATAACAGGCCCTATTCTACTCCCAAATTTCTCGAAGGATTTTGTTTCAGCCTGTGACATCGCATATGTAACAAAGTTTTTACTGTCATATCCATAATCAGATTCAAAATTGGAATATAGCTTCGACTCAGCATTTTGGTCATTAATCGAATTTAACTTACTTGGCTTATCGGCATCCGCCTGCTGCATAGTGAGAGCCGGTGGTGGCGTTACCAAACCAAGAGTTAAAATAGAAAATGAGACGACTAATGCTTTTCGCAACCATTTTTTCATAACGAAAACGCCCTTTCAACATTTACCCTTATCGTCATTTTAACACAATCTAGCAAAAATTTTTACTATGAAATTAAGAAATCATAAAAAAATAAGGATAAATGCCCATCATGGAAAATCATCAAACCTCCACATTATAAGGACATGAAATACATCCTTCGTAAAATTAAAGTTCATAAAATCCTCAATATTTGATAAAATAGGGATACTATACATATTTGAAAGGTGGATTCGTTAAAATGGATTGGATTTTTGGTATTGCATGTGTTGTTACATTACTTTATTTTATAACTTGTTGTGTGACTGAATAGACAAAACCCGCTTTTTAAGCGGGCTTTATTTTTGTACGAATATGTAATACAACTTTTTAGTTACATCTTTTTCTTTTTCTTGCGTCTAGACGAATCCATTTCTATTCGTCCCGTCTCTTGATTGGTAGTACCTTGTCCCTCTACATCTGCAGAGCCTAATCCGATTGTTGAAGGATCTTTTTTACGTTTTGCCATGTTCATCACCTCCGTACGTTATTTAAAGTATCCAAAGGTGTGGCAAAATATCCTGCATTAACCGACGGCAGTAATCCCTCTTAAACCTCAATCACTCCGAAATGGAACTTTGCAGTTTTTCGTTTATAAACGGTAAAACCGTACTTTTCAAATTGTTCACTTTTCCAATGATCTTTGAGTACTACTTTTTTCTTCGCAACTCGCTTTGCTTCTTCAATCGCTTCAGGACTTATTGTGGAGTAAATTGCGAAATTACGGAGACCCCTTATCCCTTCTGATTCTTCAATTGTTTCCTCAAACATTGGATCAAAATACACAATATCAAAGCTATTCGGGGGACAGATTGTTAAAAAGCTTTCATAAGTATCGTGCATCACATCAATTCGAGCCATCGCTTCGTTCATGATCGTATTTCCGGTATCCCAGCTCTTTAACCCTCCCTTTAATAGATAATACAAATACTTGTTTCCTTCAAGGGAGGCTACTTTTCCTGATTCACCCACAACGAAACTTGCTACAATGCTATCCGACCCCAAGCCTAAGGTACAATCTAAAATTGAGTTACCTTGGGTAAGTTCTGATGCTTGAATAAAGGGATCATGCTCCCCCTTCATGATTCTTTTCATGCGAAACATAGCAGAGTTCGGATGGAAGAATAGTGGCTCATCACCATGAGAAGGATAGATTTCAATTCTATTTTTTCCCACAACAAGAACATCTTCGTTGGTTTGTTCTTGTATCTTTGCGATAGAACGCTTTTTCCGCTCGATAAAAGGAACATTGAGTTCCAATGCAGTTTTTTTCGCCAACTCAACCATCTCATCATTTGTTCTTCCTGCTGTCGTTACAACCATATAATCACCTATTTGAACAAAAAAGGATGTCGCAGTGACATCCTTTTTGAACTTCTATTTTAGCAATGCTTATTTAATGCGGAAGTTATGTTTTCCATGATTGCTTCCATTGAATTTGATTCAATTTCATGTCTTGGAATGAAGTGAACTACTTCCTTGCCCTTTAATAAAGCCATAGATGGAGATGATGGCTCGATGCCTTCAAAATACTCTCTCATCTTTGCTGTTGCGTCTTTATCTTGACCTGCAAAAACAGTTACAAGATGGTCTGGTTTCTTCTCGTTATTAAGAACTGCTTGAGTAACTGCAGGTCTTGCAAGTCCAGCAGCACAACCACATACAGAATTTACTACAACTAATGTAGTACCTTCTGTTTTTTCCATGAAGTTTTCTACTTCTTCTTCTGTTTGAAGCTCTTCAAATCCAGCAACAACAAGTTCTTGGCGCATCGGCTTCACAATTTGCTTCATATATTCATCATATGCCATTGACATATAAATCCCTCCCAATTCCAATTCAAATTCGATAAACTTAGCATACTATAGATGACCAAGCAAAATCAATTTTCAAACATCCAATCAATATCAATGTTTTTTATTCTGGAGTTAACCCCCAGAATGTTTAATGAAACACGGATGAAACCCAATTAGTTATTTCGGCTTTCGGTCATTTGCTTCCATACTGAACCTTTTGCTTCTTCTCCACCCTCGATTCGTTCGATGGCTAATTTGATTTGCATTTTCACTTCGAATTCCGGGTCATTTTCAGCGGCTTTTAGAGCATCTAATGCAGAATCGTCTCCAACCTCAAATAAAAACATTGCTGCGCGCCATCTTACAAGCTTACTCGGATCCTTCAATGCCTCACACATTGCTTCCATTGCAGCAGGGTCACCGATATCTGATAAACAATCACCTGCTGTTCTTCTAACAGTAACAGACTTATCCTTTAAAGCCTCATACAAATAAGGTAACACTGAAGGCTTTTCAATCATCCCTAAATACACAGTTGCTAAACGACGAATAGACGGTTTTTCATCTTTCAATGCTTTAGCAAGGACAGGAATATCCTCCTCTTCTGGATCCATTTGTTCGAGACTTGCATAGCGTTTTGTCCATTCAGGATCTTCCAACATCTCCAAAGTAACTTTATAGGATTGTCTTTTTTGGATAGTTGGAGCAGAAGTTTGCTCTGAAATCTGTTTAACAATGCGGTCAAGTCTATCTTTGGGATATGCAGCAGCTAGCTCATCGACAACCTCTTTCCCTATTTCTTCATGATTGCCATATCGAACACCTTGTTCCTTCCATTCTCTTTCTAACACAACATTACCTGAAACCTCTTGTGCACGTAGCAATGCTTCCCGAAAAACATCAGGTAATCCAAATCGGAATTCCTGTTCACCGTCAAGAAGCTTAACCTGCATTGGAAGACCTTTGTACATTTGAACAAAAACCTTTACTTCTCCAAAATGCTCATCCAGCTTTGGAGCTTCGTTTTCGCCTTCTACTACAACCTCCCCAAAAACCTTTCGAACCTTTGGCAGCAGCTCCTGCCAGTCATACTTCGCATTTCGTTCAACCGCTAGGAAATCTGCTACATGATAGACTCCTTTAATACCCTCTATTGCCAATATTTCTTTAATAAGAGGTGGTGCTTGATCTATATTTTCTTTCTTATAATTATTGCTTTTCCCCTTTGGTAGTTCCTCGTCTAAAATGATTTTCATTGTATTCGGACTAGGTGTTGGTTCAATTGATTTAATTTTCACATCTACCGCTCCTTCTCCTACTGAGTATACTATCGTAATTGTAGCACACGAAATAACAATATATCCATTGTGAGAACTTATATTACCGATTAGTCCTTGTCTTATTTTAGCGCTTTAGTACTAATTATCCGAACTTATGTCATAATGACTTATTTGACTCAATATCATAAATGTGTGTTCATTAAGAGTTGTTTTCGCTTTTGTTGTACTAAGGATTGGAAAAAGTAATACATTTTTTAAGTGAGTTATCGTACTCAACTCAAATCCATAGCCTTTCTCTACAACAAACTTTCGAAAACTATACTATTTTGCTTTCGCAAACACCAAGGAGGTCTTCTATGAAAAAAAGCTATGGAACACGCGAAGCCATTGTCGTGACATCTCTAGCTGCTGGATTTTTCTTCGGCTCCCCACTCGCAGCTGATGCAACTGAAAAGCAGAATTTGGATCCATTACTAGATAAAAACTATCAATTCGATACAAATCAGGAATTACGCTATGGTCATACCGGATATCCAGTCCGTTTTCTTCAATTCGAATTACATAAATTAAATTTTTATTATGAAACAATCGATGGTCAATATGGAGAAACTACTCAAGAAGCTGTAAAGAGATTTCAAGAATTATATGATTTGAAGGTTGACGGAATTGCTGGAGAAGTAACATTAGAGAAATTAAATGAAGTCATCATACAGCCAAAGCCCCCTTTCTACTCTGTTGGTGACGAGGGGCCTGAGGTCAAACAGCTACAATCCAAATTACACAAATTAAACTATTATAGTGGTTTAGTAGATGGGAAGTTTGAATCCGTCACGGAGGCAAGCGTGAAGGCATATCAAAAAAAGTTCAACCTAGAATCAAACGGGCTTGCCACTGACGAAACAATCGATCACATTATGAAAAACAAAAATGTCAGGGGGCTAACCATTAAAAAAGTAACTGTGGTTACAGCTCAGACACTGCCAAATTCGACTAACAAAACGGATGAAACCGCCGTTGAACCAATTGAAACACCGCCAGTTGATGGCAGTGTGATATCTATTGCAATGGATTACATGGGGGTTCCATATGTCTGGGGTGGAACGTCACCAAGTGGATTTGATTGTAGTGGTTTTTTACAATATGTGTTTGCGCAAAAAGGAGTTAACATCCCACGAACTGTTACTGGTATATGGAATCAAGGTACGAGTGTGTCGGCACCAAGTGTTGGGGACTTAGTCTTTTTCCAAACCTATAAACCAGGTCCATCACACGCTGGTATTTATCTTGGCGACAATAAATTTATCCATGCCGATTCCACCGATGGTGTAAGTATTGATGAAATGACGATCAACTACTGGCAATCACGCTATTTAGGTGCGAAAAGATTATAATTTCTTTTAATTGGGGTTAACCAACAACTGGAAAAACTGTAGCCTCCAGTTGGGAAACGTTTCAAACGGGGATGAAAAATGTAATAAATACCCATTTGCGTATTGTTTTCAAGTCAAAATGTGATAAAAGCATACGAAAATAAGGAATGCGGATGCTTTTAGCTAAACTGACAGTATAAAGGCATTCGCAAAGCCCAATAAATGGAATAAATCGTTTTAAACTCATTATGGAATGTAAAAATTAACCATTTCTGTATTATTTTTAAATCAAAAAGGAATAAAAGCATACGCAAAAAAGGAATGCGGATGCTTTTATTTAAATTTGCAGTATAAAGGTATACGAAAGATCCAATAAAAGGTAGTAATCGTTTTAAACGCGATGAAAAGTGTAATAAATATCCATTTGCGTATCGTTTTCAAGGCAAAATGTGATAAAAGCATACGAAAATAAGGAATGCGGATGCTTTTAGCTAAACTGACAGTATAAAGGCATTCGCAAAGCCCAATAAATGGAATAAATCGTTTTAAACTCATTATGGAATGTTAAAATTAATCATTTCCGTATTATTTTTAAATCAAAAAGGAATAAAAGCATACGCAAAAAAGGAATGCGGATGCTTTTATTTAAATTTGCAGTATAAAGTCATTCACAAAACCAAAAAAAGATAATTTGGATATCAAAATCAAAAAAGATTATATTTTAAAACCAAATATGATGCCTAGCCTCTCTTCTTAGTCATTGACAAGTTCAGATAGTTCTGCCCATCTTTCAAGTAAGTGATCCAGTACTTCTGATTCCTTTGCATGATCATCCATTGCCTGCTGTGCCTTTTGGTAATCACTTCCTGCTTCTTCAATTTCTTTAACAAGTGCTGCAACCTTCTCCTCTTGGGCCTCAATCTTCCCCTCAATTTCATCCCATTCAAGCTGATCCTTGTAGGAAAGCTTCTTTTTCTTTGGTTTCGGCGTCTCTTGTGCAGGTGTTTTTTCGATTTTTTCTTTTTGTACTGTCTTCGCAGCCTCAATTGAATTTTTTTCAAGGTAATCTGAGTAATCTCCAAAATACGTTGAAATTTGGTGCCCCTCTTCAAAAATTAACAGTTGGTCTGTCACTTTATCTAAGAAATATCGGTCATGCGAAACAGTGATTACAACACCAGGGAAGTCCTCTAAATAATCCTCTAATACTGTCAATGTATGAGTATCCAAATCATTCGTAGGCTCATCCAGTAACAACACATTTGGCTCACCCATGATAATTTTCAATAAATACAAACGTCTTCGTTCTCCGCCAGAAAGCTTGCGAATCGGTGTACCATGGGTATGCATTGGGAATAAAAACCGCTCCAGCATTTGCGCTGCTGATATCAATTTACCATCAAGGGTATGAATCATTTCAGCTGTTTCTTTTATATACTCAATCATTCGTTTGTTGAGGTCCATATCCATGCTTTCCTGAGTATAATAACTCAGTTTAACTGTTTGCCCAACCTCGATTTCTCCCGTATCTACAGGAACTTGACCTGCAATGATATTTAATAATGTAGACTTTCCGCTACCATTACGTCCAACAATTCCGATTCGGTCACCCGGTTTTACAAGTAAATTGACATCCTCTAAAATCTTCGTGTCACCAAAACTCTTTGAAACATTTTTCAATTCAATAACTTTTTTACCTAGTCGGCTACCACCAACTGAAATATCAAGCGAATCCGTATTTATTGTCTTTTTTGCATTTTCAATTTCCTCAAAACGCTGAATCCGTGCTTTTTGCTTTGTTGTTCTCGCTTTAGCACCACGACGAATCCAAGCAAGTTCACGTCTATATAGGTTTTGTCGCTTTAGTTCAGATGCTTGCTCCTGTTCCACTCGAACCGCTTTTGCCTCTAAGAAGCTACTATAGTTTCCGGTATAGGTGAATAGCCTTCCTTCATCAAGCTCAATAATTCGGTTCGTCACACGGTCTAAGAAATAACGATCATGCGTAACAACCAGTAGTGCTCCGTTGTATTTTGCGAGATAGTCTTCTAACCACTTAATCGTATCGTAATCTAAATGGTTGGTTGGCTCATCCAAAATGAGTAAATCCGGAACTTCAATTAAGCTTTGAGCTAATGCCACCCGCTTCTTCTGGCCACCTGACAGTTCCATCACGTCCTGAGAAAAATCGATAATTCCAAGCTTTGATAATACAGCTTTTGCGTTGGAGTTTGCCTCCCACGCATTTGCGGCATCCATTTTTTGTTGCAGGTCGTATAGTTTCTCTTGATACACTGTATTCATCGAATCTTTTTCAATCTGAAGCATCGCTTCCTCATATTCTTTTAACAGCCGGAGGAGCGGCGTATTGCCTTGGAATACTTGGTCAAGAACCGTATTCCCTTGAGTAAATTCAGGTTGTTGCGGTAAATAGCTAATTGTATATCCCTTTGAATGAGTAATCTCGCCGTGGTCAGCCTCTTCTACACCTGCAATGATTTTTAATAACGTCGATTTTCCGGTTCCATTCACACCGATTATACCGATTCGCTCATTATCTGTAATGCTGAATGAGATATCCTCGAACAATGTTTTTTCAGCATAGCTTTTTGCTAAACCCTCAACCGTTAAAAGCCTCATAACTGTCCATTCCATTCTTTATAAAATTGATCAAGAAACGCTGTCATGAAATCATGACGTTCCTTGGCTGCTTTTTTTGCTGCATTTGTATTAAGAGTATCTTTTAATTTTAATAATTTTTCATAAAAATGATTGACTGCTGTGGATTTACCGTTCCGGTACTCTTCCTTTGTCATGCTTTCACGAAAAGGGAGTGCTGGGTCATAGATTAAATCACCGTGCGCCCCTGCATAAGCAAAGGTTCTTGCAATTCCAATTGCACCAATCGCATCTAATCGATCAGCATCTTGAACAACCTTGCCTTCAATTGTTTTCATTGGCGGTCTACTGCCACCCTTAAAAGACATTGTTGAGATGATTTCAATGATTTCCTCTTGTTCAGACTCAGTTATTTGTATAGATGAAAGCCAGTTCCGTACTTTCATGAGGCCTTCCTCTTCTGATTTGTTTAATTTCTCGTCTGCCACATCATGTAATAATGCTGCCATTTCTACGACAAATAAATTGGCATTTTCTTCTTCACCAATTTGCAATGCTGCTTTTCTGACGCGTTCTATATGCCACCAATCATGACCACTGCTATCATGTTGCAAAATATTTTTCACAAAAGTAGTTGTTGCTTCAATTATTTTCTGCTGATCCATCGTATCCTCCACTACCATCAATATCGTAACCATTGTATCATATTCTAGCGCCAACTAAACTGTCGCGCACTACAAAACACATGCATAAACTAAAAAAACCAGAGTAAACTCTGGTAATTTGAAAGGTGGTAAATAAATATGTATTATCCTGAAGGTTTTAATCGGGAAATTGGCACTGCATGGTTTGGGCGTCATGTTGTATTAATAACGTGTAATCCCGCTACAAATCAATTTTTACAACTCCATAAGAGCCTTCATGCTCCTACTGAACCACCACATCCAAATTGTGCAGAAACAATCTCCCAATTCTTAAGTATTGGGTACAATATCGCAGCCATTGCCCCCCTATCTCATAACGAAGTACAATACATCCTAGTTAAATAGATTATTTATTCATCCAACTAATCCCAATGGTATTTTCACCAGCATGTACGCCAATCGCAACACCAAGTGGGTACGCATTAATCGAAATATTGTCTGGCGCAAATTCCCGGATGTGTTGCTCCCATTCCTTAGTCTTAGAATCGTCCAAGCCATATAAAATATAGACCTCATCCACATGATTTTTCGCTATGGCATCCTTTAAATAACCTAGTATTTTACTTGTTGCTTTATTTTCAGAGCGTACTTTTTCTTTTACAGAAAGAGCACCATCGTTAATTTGGATGACTGGCTTAATTTGAAGCATGCTCCCAAGGAAATATTGGGCCGTGTTCATTCGTCCACTTCGGTGCAGTTGTTCTAAACTTCCGATAATGACATAGGTTTCTAATTTCTCAGCCATATCCACAATTTGTTCTTCAACCTCTGCTACGGTCCCACCCTCCTGTAAAAGCTTCATCCCTTCTTTCATTAATTTTGTCATCGGATAGGTAAGGATTTTTGAATCAATGACTGTTACTGGAATATTCACTAATTCTGAAGCTTGTCTTGCTGACGAAACGGTTCCACTTAATTTTTCCGAGATATGCAACGAGATAATCTCATCATAATTTTCTTCGAGACTATTATATAATTCTACAAAGCTTCCAATGGAAGGCTGTGATGTTTTTGGGATGGTCTTTGCCGTTTTCAATCGTTCAAAAAATTGAGCAGGAGTAATCGTAACTCCATCAATATATTCTTCCTCATCGAAAAAGACCGTCATTGGAATCACAAAAATATCCTCATGGTCCAAAAGTTCCTCATCTAAAAATCCTGTACTATCTGTGACCCATGCAATTTTCCCCATAAAATCGCCCCCTTAACAAATACCATTATCACTATATTACTATATATGCTCTTACTATATCATAAAAAACACTAAATTTTCAGAAAATTTAATCCTTTAGTTGTAAAAAAAAGGATATTTTCGTAAACTTTGTTGCTTTTTGATTCGATTATGCAAGGGAACTCCTGCTAGATAAGCGAGCCAGAAGAGACCCCGCAGAGCAGCAGCGACGTGTCCAGTTTCAGCGGCTAGACTCGAGAAATTTCAACTCCTCCTTCAGAGGCAAAATACGCCTCTTTTTCGGAGTCTCAGACGCACAGGACGTACTGGTGCCGACTTCGCCACAGGACGTGGCGCTTTAGTCGGCCAATTTTCTCGTTTCTGTGCAAGCCGCCTCCACATTTTGTTGAGGAGGCTTGCGGATCGCCGCGGAAAGCGAGTACCAGGAGCCAAAATCACCCTACATATAAAAGCAACAATCTTTTAGAAAACAGCCTAAAAAAAAGAGGCTAGATTGCCCCTAAGCAGTAGCAGTATGTAGTTGATGAATCGTCTTAATGATATAGTCAATCATTTCAAGTAAATCATCTATATGATCTTCTTGAATTAATCGGTGAAAAGTAATTTTACTATTGTTTGTATATTGATTTCTCGTACCATATTGAAAAGAAATTTCCTGTTCGATTTCCCTTTCGTCACCCCAAATAGTGGTTAATACTCGATCAATACTTGGGCAAACATCCAGCGATTCGAGTTTAAAAATAAACCCTATTTCCAAATGACACCCTGGTTTACTATCATCAAGGCTTCGTAGTTCAGTAACAAGATTATCAAGGTCAACTTTCAAATTAATATAGGCTTGAATTTTATCAATCGTTTTATCCTTAAAGGTAATGCGATAATGCCTACCCATTTTCGCCATTTCCACTTGATCCTGACGATCAGTAATCAAGAGTTGTCCTTCTAGATCTAAATCATAAAGGGCTCCCTCAATTACAACCTTTAGGTTTTCAAATACGGTTGGATCAAACATAAAATATACCTTCCTTTTTGGTATAAAGGGGGAAATCCCCCTATCATTATCTAAAATAAGCCTACAGCTTTTCCGTCTTCAGAAACATCCATATTAAGTGCTGATGGCTTCTTTGGTAGCCCAGGCATCGTCATGACATCACCCGTTAGAGCTACAATAAATCCAGCGCCGATAGATGGTCTAAATTCACGTATAGTAATGGTAAAATCCGTTGGTCTTCCGAGCAATGTTGGATCATCTGAAAGGGAGTATTGTGTTTTCGCCATACAAACTGGAAGATTGCTCCACCCGAATTTTTCAAAATCAATCATTTGTTTTTTCGCTTTATTCGAGAACTCAACATCTTTTGCCCCATAAACAGTTTTAGCAATTGCCTTTACTTTCTCTTCAATTGAAGCAGATAATTCGTAGATTGGGGCATAGTGATTTTCACCATTTTCGATTGTATCGAGTACCTTCTTAGCAAGCTCCACTCCACCTTCGCCGCCTTTTTCCCAAACTTCTGTAAGTGCAACAGGATAAGAGTGTTCCGCACACCAAGATTCGATTTTTTCAACTTCTTTTTCAGTATCCGTAACGAAACGGTTAATCGCCACTACAAATGGCAATCCGAAAGCTTGAATGGTTTCAATATGTTTTTGAAGATTCTCTAAACCTTTCGCTAAAGCTTCCACATTTTCTTCAGTTAAATTTTCCTTTTTAACACCACCATGCATTTTTAAAGCTCGGTTAGTTGCAACAATCACAACTGCCTCTGGCTTAATTTCTGCATATCTTGCTTTAATGTCGAGGAACTTCTCGGCTCCAAGATCAGCACCAAAACCACCCTCTGTTAACACATAATCAGCTAATTTCGCCGCCATTTTTGTGGCGATTACACTATTACAGCCATGAGCGATATTAGCAAAAGGGCCACCGTGAATAAGAGCTGGTGTGTGTTCGAGTGTTTGAACTAAATTTGGTTTAAGAGCATCCTTTAATAAAAGGGTAAGCGCGCCCTCTGCTCCTAGGTCTGCTGCTGTGACCGGTTGTTTATGTATATTATAAGCCACTACTATTTTTGATAGTCTTCGCTTCAAATCCTGTATGTCTGTTGCTAGACAGAATATCGCCATAATTTCTGATGCAACGGTAATATCAAATCCATCTTCACGAGGCACACCTTGAGTAGGTCCTCCCAGCCCTACTACAACATTTCGTAGTGCACGGTCATTTAAATCAACAACGCGCTTCCATGTGACACGTCTGACATCAATTTGAAGTTCATTTCCTTGATGAATATGGTTGTCAATTAATGCAGATAGTGTGTTATTTGCAGTTGTAATCGCATGAAAATCTCCTGTAAAATGCAGGTTGATGTCCTCCATTGGGATTACCTGTGAATATCCGCCACCCGTTGCACCGCCTTTAATTCCCATCGTTGGTCCTAGGGATGGCTCTCTCATCGCAACCATTACGCTTTTTCCAAGTTTAGCAAGTCCTTGTCCAAGTCCAACAGTGACTGTCGATTTTCCTTCCCCCGCCGGCGTAGGATTAATGGATGTTACGAGGATGACTTTACCATCCTTTTTTTGTTCAAGACGCTTCATCACGTCTAAGGAAATTTTTGCTTTGTAATGACCATAGGGTTCTAGTTCTTCTTCAAGTAAATCTAACTGTTCTGCAATTTCCTTAATTGGCTTTAACTCAGCCTCTTGAGCAATTTCAATATCAGACTTATACTTTGTTGATAAACTCATGCACAATACCCCCAAGACAATTTTAGTGAACAAACTTCCCATACTCCTATATCTTACCTTATTTGATACATCGGTATAAAGTGAAACTTCTATTTTTACCCCTTACTCTTTAGTGCATAAAACAAGTAAAGATTTTTTATTTGATATTCCTGTGTGAATTGTTGTAAAATTTCAATTATAAGAAACTAGGAGATGATAGGATTGCCAATTAATATCCCTCATGATTTACCTGCAAAAGAAGTATTAGAATCTGAAAATATATTTGTAATGGATGAAGATCGCGCTTACAGTCAGGATATTCGTCCACTTAATATAGTAATCTTAAACATTATGCCAGAAAAAGAACGAACAGAAACTCAGCTCCTTAGACTACTTGGAAACTCCCCATTACAACTGAATATTACATTGTTATTCCCAGAAACGCATGTTGCTAAAAACACGGGAAAGAATCACCTTGATAAATTTTACACCTCCTTTTCTGCCATTAAGCACAGAAAGTTTGATGGGATGATCATAACTGGTGCACCGATTGAGCATCTTTCGTTCGAGGACGTGAACTATTGGGAAGAGCTAAAGGAAATTATGGATTGGACGAAAACCAACGTAACCTCGACATTACATATTTGCTGGGGTGCACAAGCGGGGCTTTATTATCATTATGGGGTTAAAAAATACCCGCTATCTGAAAAATGTACGGGTGTGTTTCACCACCATTTAGTTAATAAGGATGTGAAATTGGTTCGCGGCTTTGATGATTTATATTATGTACCGCATTCCCGGTTTACTGAGGTAAAACTTGAGGAAATTGAAAATACTGAAGAATTGACACTTTTATCTTTTTCAAATGATGCAGGTGTGTGCCTAGTTGCTTCAAAAGACGGAAAACATATTTTTCTTACTGGCCATCCTGAATATGATGTTAATACGTTAAAAGAGGAATATGAACGTGACCTCGCTAAAGGTAAAGTCATTATTCCTGTTAATTATTTTCCAAACAATGACCCGGCCAATCCACCGGTTCACAGCTGGAGATCACACTCTTATCTATTGTTTGCAAATTGGCTCAATTATTATGTTTATCAAGAAACTCCATATGACTGGGAATAATAGAAGGTATCTCGGGCTCGAGATACCTTTTCTTACGCTTTTTTTAAAATAAACACCCACATAAACGATAATGCTTGTTTTAGTTCTTTGGGTAATCCCTTCGTTGTTTCGATTTTCACAGCATCCTTATAAACAGGCTGACCATCAACTACTCGCCAGCCATTTTCAGATGCCAATTGCTCAAATTCCCAAGGCATCATCGTATTTTGGATGACGGTATCCCCGTACAAGCGTTGATATGCATGTTGCCTTGGTCCTGCCGTAGGACCTAATAGCCCAACACAAAAGATACCTCCTGGTTTTGTCACACGCCTGATTTCATTAATTGCTTGTAGTGGTTGCTCTGTCCACTCAATTGAGTTAATTGCCATGATTCCTGAAAAAGTTTCATTCTTAAAAGGTAGATTTGTCAAATCACATTGTGTAAATGAAAGGTTTTCAGATTGACTTCTCTTATTGGCTTTTTCAATCATCTCAGCTGAAATGTCAACCCCAACTACTTGAAACCCAAGCTCAGAAAGTAAATATGACCCGTAACCGTCACCACAACCTGCATCCAAAATATGAGCTTTATCCGCTAGGTGCTTTGAAAAAAAAGGAATAATTGTGGAGCGGCTTCCGGAATTCCACATAACTTGACTTTGCTTACTCCAAAAGTCAGCACGACCATCCCATTGCTTTTCAGCTTCCTTATGCCATCTGAAATCGCCCATCCTGTTCACCCTCTCTAACTTATAGATGTTCTTTAAGATTATATTCCCGTAATAGTCCTTCTAATTTAATTGCTTTGCCAATATCACCTTTCATTTTTAATTTCCCTGTCATAAAAGCAGCAGTTCCACCTAGTTTTCCTATTAAGAAATTTTTAAAGTTTACTAGTGATAAAATTAGCGTACAATCTGCCCCTTCAGTAGCCTCTGATATCTTTGCCTGACCACCTTCGACCTTAAGTTGAAAGATTGCTTCTTCATTTCCCGTAATATTAAACTGATAAATCACATTAAGACCTTCAATAGGTCCCGGGTTTTGGTTAATCACTTCTTCAATTCTTTGCATCAATTCAGATAATGTGTAACTCTCAATACCATTTGTCATGTTAGCATCCTCCCAAATATTTTTAATTATTAACATTGAGTACGAAATCGTATTCCTCCTACAGAAATAGATTATTCCTGCATTCCAAGATTCACAAATGCAGAAATAACGATTCGGTTTAACAATCTAGATATCCCCTCAAAATCAATTGTCTTTTCTTCATTGTTAAAAAAGTTTTGCATAATGACTTCATTAATTGCACCAACCATTGCTTGGGCCACGATTCGCATTTCTATCTTTGAAACAGTTTTCGGCAGCTCTGCCTGAACTGTTTGCAGAATAATTGATGCAAACACTTGGTGAGACCTTTGGCGCACCATTTCAACATTCCGCGACACTCCAACTGATTCAACCAATAATATTTGTGCAACATGTTTATTTTCAAAACAAATTTGGATATACCGATTAATCCCAGCAAACGCTTTGTAAGACATGCTTTCTTCTAGTGAGATTGCTAGTTTCACTTCCTCAGACATTTCGTTGCCAAGCTGTTCAAACAAAGCAACCATGATATCTTCCTTACTTTTAAAATGCTGATAGAAGGTTGTCTTTGAAACTCTCGCCATTTCGACAATTTCAAGTACAGATGTCTTTTGATACCCCATTTCTGTAAATAGCCTAAGTCCAGCAAATAAAAGTTTTTCTCTTGCCTCTATCGGCATTTCCTTTACAAATAACAAATCAATCCATCCATTCTTTTAGTACGTGTACGTATCAAGCATTCTTTTCTATTATACAACCTGGTTATATATGGTTCAATCCAGTTTTTCGAAAATTATAAAAAAGGAGAAAAGGCATTTTGCCTTTTCTCTTACATTTTAATTATTATTTAGTATTTTTGCCGGAAATTCAAATTCTATTTTTCCTGTTTGGTCATTCCATTTAAGATATGCATCAAATGTTTTGCTATCTTTTTTAAATCCTTTTATTAAATTAGTTTTATTTGCTGAAAGTAATTTTTGAATATTTGTTTTCGTAATTGTTTTACCTAAGATCTTTCCTGAAATTGTGAATTGGCAGCCTTTTGTTTTATAGTTTGCACAACCATAAAATTTACCTTTATTGATAACCTCACCACCACATTTTTTACAGGTTCCTACAACTGTTCCGATGTCTTTTTTATTATACGAGCTGTTTTGGGAACTAACATTTTCTATCTTGATATTTGAGAAATCCCATGTATCACTTTGTACTTTTGCATCATCCACAATTTTTTGAGAAAGCTTCTTCGTCTGAATCATAAATGATGCAGGCGAAGCTTTCCCTTGTCCTATTTCATGAAGACGCTGTTCCCATTTCGCTGTCATTTCAGGAGATGCAAGGATTTTTTCACCAATCACATCGATTAATAGAATCCCTTTTTCTGTTGCAAATACTTGGTTTTTCTCTACCTTAATATAGTTCCGTTGTTTTAACATAGTGATAATACCCGCGCGTGTTGCTTCGGTGCCAAGACCTTCTGTTTTAGCAAGAATTTTCTCTAACTCATCATTGTCAATATGCTTACCAGCCGTCTTCATTAAGGTAATCAACTGTCCTTCAGTATAGCGTTTCGGCGGCTGTGTTTTCCCTTCTTTTGTGTAACTGTTTTCGACTACCCCTGCTTCGTCCTTTTCTAGGGGTGGCAAGATTACATCCTCATCCTTTGAATTATCCTGGAAGAGTACCTTTCTCCACCCTTCCTGAAGCATTACCTTTCCCTTTGTTACAAATTCAGCACGTTTATCCACTAAAGTTTTTACGGTTGTATAGTTAAAAATAGCAGGCTTATAGTGCGCGGCAATCAAACGTTTAACGATTAGATCGTAAATCTTCTTCTCATCACCGGATAGCTTTTCAGGATTCGGAACCTGCTCAGTTGGAATAATTGCATAGTGATCAGTCACTTTTTTCTCATTAACGTAACGTGAATTATTCATTATTGACACATTAGGTGTTGGAAAAAAATCCTTGTAGTCTTCCAGTTTATTAAGCTTTGAAAAAATTTCTGGTATTGTCTGTGCTTCCCCTTTTGTTATATAGCTTGAATCCGAACGGGGATAGGAAATAATCCCTTTTGTATATAGACTTTGTGCGACATCCAATGTTTTTTTTGGTGAGAATTTAAACGCTTTGTTTGCGGTTGCCTGAAGACTCGACAAATTAAATAGTAAAGGAGGCTGATATTCTTTCTTCTCTATTTCCACTTCAGCAATTTCCGCAGGCTTATCCCGACAAAAAGCCGCAATCCTCTCAGCCATGTCTTGTGAAGAAAGCCGTGATTCATTATCTTTTATCCATTTCCCCTCATAGTGCTTACCATTCACTTGGAACTTGGCAAATACCTCCCAAAATGGCTCAGATTTGAAATTAGCAATTTCTTTTTCACGTTTAACAATCAAAGCCAGAGTAGGAGTTTGAACTCTTCCTGCTGAGAATACATCAGATACTCCTTTTTGCTTCAGCAGTAATGTGTAGACTCTAGATGCATTCATCCCAACAATCCAATCTGCACATGCCCTTGCCTTCGCTTCATAGTATAGATTCCTAGTATCCTCCTCCATTAATAGATTTTGAAATCCATCATTCACAGCTTTTTCCGTTAAAGATGAAATCCATAATCGTTTTATCGGCTTACTTACCTTGGCCATTTCAATAATATTACGGATAATTAGTTCTCCCTCACGTCCAGCATCACCTGCATGAATGATTTCCGTTACTTCAGTTTTTCGAAGGAGATTTTTTATAATGGTAAACTGTTTCCATTTTGATTTCATGACCCGATATGAGAATTGGTCGGGGATGAGAGGGAGTGTTTCAATTCTCCATTTTTTCCAGGCAGGATTATATTCTTCGGGTGGAAGCAACTCGCAAATATGACCGACTGCCCATGTAAAGTAAGCACCCTTAGGAAATATTGGATCTGGCGAAACCTCAATAAACCCTTGAGATTTTTTACTCCTAAATGGAGCTGCAAGCTTCATCGCTTGGTCTGGTTTTTCCGCGATAATAACCTTCATCTTATTCCTCTTTTCAATTACACTACTATGATTATTTTATCAAAACTTTAGGATTCATAGAAATACAGATTTTGGTGGGAGAGTATGAGAGGCAGATAGGAGGGATAATTAAAGTTAAAAAACCATTCAAGATGGTTTTTTAACTTCATTTATTTGGAGATACATATTCAATGGTTCGACAATATGATGGATAGAGATAACAGTTAAATCACCATGCTGTACCGTGCCTACGGCAAGGCATCGTTGATCATCCTCGACTATGAAAGGAGTTTCATGATCTGCAGACATTATACTTTCACATATGGATAATATTTTTTTATACAAAAAATCCTTATTGACCTTGGTGCTATTCGAATTTGAGGTAAACCTGATAATGATTTCTTTCCCATTGTAATTGTGTCTAAACATAATAGTAGCCTCCATCCAACAGTAATGATAAAACGCTTTCAATTTCATGTTTTTTGAAATATGAATCGATAATCGTATTGGACACCTCAAACTTTTCTTTCTATCATTATATCAAATAATGGAATTTCTTCAATAATTATTCGAATATACAAAAATATTTAAGAATTTTAACATTTTCCCTCTTCTTTGTCACAAATATCTTCCAATAATACGTAAAAAACCCTTTATTCCCTTGACTTAACACGATTTAGGTTGTATATTAATATCATCATTTAGCTAGTAGTTAAGTATTTTTTTTACAATATTATTATTTTTAAAGATACATAAATATGTAGCTAAATGATAAAATTTTTACGATGCACGGTTGTGCCGAAGGTTTAGGAGGAAAAGCATAATGCAAAACGGTAAAGTAAAATGGTTTAACAATGAAAAAGGATTTGGCTTCATCGAAGTTGAAGGCGGAGACGATGTATTCGTACACTTCACAGCTATCCAAGGTGAAGGTTACAAATCTTTAGAAGAAGGTCAAGAAGTTTCTTTCGAAGTTGTTGAAGGAAATCGTGGACCTCAAGCTGCAAACGTTGTAAAGCTATAATTCTTACATTTTAACTTAACAATGTGAAACCAAGGCTGATTTTTTATCAGCCTTTTCTTTGGGCTCTTTCTACCGAAAAGAGCCCTTTTTACGTACATTATGATAGTTTCTCTCCATATGCCTTCAGCTTTTGACCAACCGTGCAGTTTTTAATACAGAAGTTTTGGGCATAGCGTTTGCCATGTTCTTTGCGAAAATATTCTTTTACAAAACAATCTTGGCAATAGGTGTCAAGTATTTCACCAACTTCCAATATAAGTTCCTTCCGTTTCATGAAAAAAATCAGCTCCTATTTTCATCGGTATCGCCCACTCGAATCCATCCCAATCAAATTCACCTACTTTATGAGTATGATGAATAGGCTTAATTACTTACCCTTTTATTTCAATTTTACTCGAAACAATGGTTCCTTCGAGCGCCTGTGTAGCAAGTCTATCTGCTTCTGCATTCTGTTTCCTGCCAATCGGATCATAGATTGGATGAATCCCTAACTTTTCAATTCTCTCCTCTATCCTATCCAGCCACCTATTCAGGTTCTCCTCAAAGCACGGCCATTCCCCTGACAATTGTTTTAATACAACATGGGAATCCCCTTTAAATGTGACAGTTGCATGCTGTACTCCTATTTCCTCAAGAGTATTTAAAAGTAACCAAAACGCTGCGTATTCCGCCTCATTATTTGATTCCATTTCTTCAAATACTTCATTTACTCTAACCCGATATGGCTTTTTACTTTGGGAATAATATATAGCAACACCTAAGCCGGCCTTACCTGATTGAATATCAAACCCGCCATCGAAATAAGCAATAACATCCTGAGGTTCCGTTTCAACTACTTTCATCAATTTAATGATTTCTTTTTTCGTCCATTTTGTATGTCGCTCATCATAAAATACGATTTCTTTTGTGCGTCCAGTTCGTTCAAAGTCATCTGCTAAGAGCAATGCCTCTTCCGCAGATACTTCATCCGACATTAAGGTTATCACTTGGTTTTTTGGCGTTTTATAAGTCCATTCCAGCTTAAGTTTCATCATGCTCATCCTCTCTAGTGGAACGTATCTTCATTTTTCCTAATTTTTTACTCATTATACACTTTTTCCATTAGGTTATGTACTTCCACTTTTATTCGTATCGTACTATAATAAACCTTTGACAATTAAATGAAGTCCTTTCGCGGTTCGTAAACTCCCGCGTTATCAAAACTATAGGAGGTAATAGTATGTATAACGAGATTCTTTGGTTCATTTTTGCACTTGTCAATTTTATTTTAGTCTTAACGATTTACCGCATTTTTGGAAAATCCGGATTATTTGTTTGGATTGGTTTTTCTACCGTTATAGCAAATCTGCAGGTTGTAAAAACGGTTGAGCTGTTTGGATTAACCGCTACCCTCGGTAATATTATGTATGGAACAACTTTCTTAATTACTGATATTCTGAATGAAAAGTATGGAAAAGAGGAAGCGAAAAAAGGTGTTTGGCTTGGCTTTTTCACACTGCTTTCCATGATTGTTATCATGCAGTTTGTTCTTGCGTTTGACCCGCATGAGGTTGACTTTGCTCAAGGGTCGTTGGAAACAATTTTTGGACTTCTTCCACGGATTGCCTTAGGAAGCCTTCTTGCGTTTCTGATCAGTCAGTATTCAGATGTAATTATTTATTCAAAAATTAAAGCTCGATTTCCAAAGGATAACCAACTTTGGATACGGAATAATGGTAGCACAATGATTAGCCAACTACTTGATACATTAATCTTTACAAGTGTTGCATTCTTAGGTGCATATCCGTTTGACGTATGGATTGAAATTTTCATAACGACATACTTTATTAAATGGTTAGTTGCTTTAATCGATACACCATTTATTTATATCGCTAGAAGATTTCATAAAAATGCATAATAAACGTGAGAGGACAGGATGTCTGCGAGTAGACGTCCTGTTCTTATTATCTTCACAACTTTACATGATTAATGATAAAATAGGCATTATTTAGTATATTTTGGAGGCATTAGATGATCGAAGTGTATATAGATGGTGCAAGCGCTGGTGACCCTGGTCCTTCTGGTGCTGGGGTTTTTATTAAGGGAAATGGTGTCGTGGAAAAACATTCGATTCCTCTTGGGATTATGACGAACCACGAAGCTGAATACTATGCTCTTTTAAAAGGTCTTGAAATTTGCATCAAGAATGACTACAGAGTGGTATCGTTTCGAACCGATTCACAACTGGTTGACCGAGCGATAGCAAAGGAATACGTCAAAAATAAAAAATTCGCTCCTTTGCTTGAAAAAGCATTGCTACTTTCTAATGAACTTGACCTTTTTTTTCTTAAATGGATCCCAAGCGCACAAAATAAAGTGGCTGATGAATTAGCAAGACAAGCCATCCGAAAAAATGAAACTTAGAAACCCTTGGACTAACTTGTCCAAGGGTTTTATGCCATTATATTTCGTTCTTCTACAAAACGAATTGCTTGTTTTCGACTTTGGATTTGATTTTCCTTCAGCATCTCTAATAAAGATATGAAGAAGCTTCCATCAAATTCCTTTTGGGCCTTTAAAGTGATTTCGATTGCAACATTGACAATTTCGTCTGTTGCATTGGTATATTGCTGACCAAATGTAATGAAGCCAACTGCGTCCTCTCCAAAGTTAAAACCCTTTTGCGCCAAGAATTGTAAATATTCATTTACTTTTTTTTCTAGTTTAAACAATAGACCCCAACCCCAACAAAAAATTCTACCCTAATAATATCGCACTTTTTGTCGAAATACTACGATTTTTTTGTTAAAAAATGGGCTATTGTACCTGCAATCATTCCAAATATTGCTCCACCAAGTACTTCTTCTGGCTGATGGCCAAGTCTTTCTTTTAATCTCTGTTCCTTGTTATCATGGTAGTGATGGTCCTTTTGTCCTGCTAATCGCTCTATTTCTTCATCAAGCTCGTTCACCTTAATAGTGAGTTCACCTGATTGGCGGCGGATACCTTGTGCATCATACATTACGATTAAGCCAAATATGGTTGATAATGCAAAATCTATCGTGGGAATACCCCTTTTCAACGCAATAAAAGTTGCAAGAGAGGATACACCAGCTGAGTGCGAGCTTGGCATGCCACCCGTTTCAAAAAAAGTACCCCAATCCCATTTTCCGGTTTTGGCTTTTTTAATTGGAATTTTTAAAAATTGAGCAAGCCCAATTGTAAGTAGCGCAGTATAGATTCCTTTGTTCACGATTCTCACCTCATGGTTAGTTTCATGTATCACCTCATTTTCTATTCAAGACATATTCCAAATTAGGATGGAAATAATACGAAATGGAGGTGACATATCATGGCACAAAAAGGAAACAACCGCGGAAAAGCTCCAAAAGGCGTAAACCCTCAAGGTCATAATGAAGATACCGAATTTTCTATGGAACCAAAAAGTGAGCTTGAAAACAAAGCAAAGAAATCAAATACAAAAAGATAAGGTATTTGTGAGATGCCCTGTGATTGGTTGTGATCACGGGGCATCCTTGTTGTACGGATGAATCGCATAGGCGTTCAGCCGAAAAATTTTCATAATAGCCATATTTATTATTTATCAGCTATAAAATTTATTTATTGGCCATAAACTCAAATTAACAGCCATAAGCAACATTTTTAATCTTAACGTCTCCAATAAAATCAAAAAAAGAGCACTCAAATTGAGTACTCCATTAACTAATAAATTGATCCAAGCCTTTAAATTCAAGCTCCGAAAACTTTTCATGTACTTTTTCACGGTTAATTTGGATTAATGCATCATCAAGTGAGCAATTAATCGGAACTTCGCAATGAATTCTCGCCAATTTACGTGATAAATGTAACATTTCCAGATCCTCTTTGATTTTTGTCTTTTGCGCTTTTGTTAAATTTTCTACATTTTCAAGAATACCTTCAATTGACCCGAACTGTTGAAGTAGTTTAAGTGCTGTTTTCTCACCGATCCCTCTAACACCCGGATAATTGTCGCTTGTATCACCCATTAATGCCTTAAGGTCAACCATTTGCTGAGGAGTAATGCCTTTTTCTTCAAGAAAGCTTTCACTCGTGTACTCTGCGTAATTACCGATTCCTTTTTTCATTATTAAAACCGTAATATTTTCATCAAGCAATTGCAAGATGTCTTGGTCACCAGTCAAAATGATCACATCAGAATCTTGGCCATATTGTTTTGCTAACGTACCTATACAATCATCTGCCTCATATCCAGAAAGTCCCACATTCGGAATATCAAAGGATTCAACTACATCCTTCACTAAATCAAATTGTGGAATTAACTCTTCCGGTGGTGCGCCACGATTTGCTTTATATCCATCATACATTTCTGTACGGAATGTAGAGCTGCCCATATCCCAACAACAAATAACATGTGAAGGCTTGTACTTATTAACGGCAGTCATCATATGTTTTACAAATCCGTGAATCCCATTTGTTGGAACCCCTTTACTATTTACCATAAAATATCCACTCATTGCCGTTGCATAAAAAGAGCGAAACAATAATGCCATCCCATCTATTAACATAATCTGTTTTTTCATCGCATATCCTCCCTTTCAGCAAAAATCATCATAAATAGAATTATAACATATATCTAAAGTGCATTTGTTTGTATCTTCCTTCCATGTGCACAAAAAAGCCCTCTTACACAAGAGGGCTCACATTTATTTACTTTTCATTTTTTCTGCTTCAATTTCAGCATAGGAAGCAAAATGATAAGGGGTAGTCCCTTTACCATCTTGCTTTTTATCTTTTTTCGAAGCAGATTGTTTATCGGTTTTCACATGCATGTCTCCTTTATTAGAGATTATGGTTAGTATTAACCCAACATGCATCATTTATTTGCGGAATGCGTACTCCTTCACCATATCAGCGGTTACAAGCTTCCTCAATGGTACAATTCCTTTTTTTGCAAGTTTGTTCATTTCATTCGTCACTCTATTGATTTTATCAACGGTGAATTCTTTGTTTTGTTTTGCTAAAGCAACTGCCTCATCAATAAATAGTTCTCTTTGTTGCTCTAGTCCCACGAATGTTTTAACAATTTCGTGCTGTGATTTTGAATGTTTTGTGATTGCTTCATGGACGTTTGACATTATTTCTCCTCCGTTGTATCAGTCTTCATTAGTTTAACAATATGGGGTTTAGGCGTCCAACAATTGAATTTATAAGCTGGCATTGTATCATAGCCTAAACGTCCACATCTGTAGTTCATCTTCCCACTTTTTCGTGCTGCTACGAAATGAACACAAGTGGCACATGCATGATATTTTGATTTCGAGTCAGTCAAATCAACTCACCCCATATGCTCCGCGTAGTAACCAGACAGCTTTTCATGTACCTGTTCTAGGTTTTCGATATCGATATCCTCAGATAAAATTTTGGTGACACCATCGAAATACTCATGGATTTCTTGCAATGCATCCTTTTGAAGTGCCTGTAGCCCTCTATAAAATTCCTGTTTGTAGAAATTCACAAGGTATGCTTGGTTTTCTTCAAGATATGAGCTCACGGGTGCATCAAGCAATATTTCTAATTCATCTTGCATTTGTTTTTTCTCATTTTTTTCGAAAAATGATTTAGGGTTTTTGAACAGAGCTAGTGCCTTTTTGTAACGAGTATGCTCCTCCTGCTTAAGTCCATTCTTAAATTCAATTGTTTCAAAATCTAGTTCAATGGACTCTGAAATACTCATATTGGAATTGATTGACTTAATTTGCTCATTAAATGTTCCGATTTGCCCAAGTAGTCGCTTTGAAATAAAAGTTTCTATTCGCAATGAAGTCGCGCGCAATTCTTGAGCTAAATCAAAGCCGACTGACTCTAGAAATTCAGCCAAACATGATTGTAACGCTTTTTTCAAATCTCGGCCATCATCTCTTAATGATGATGGATTGAATGCTTCCTTAAACATATCTGATATACGTAGGAAGACCCTTTGTTTAATGTAGTAACTGAGCTCCTTGATTTCTTGCTCAACCACTCCAAATGATTCCTGCTTATCGACAGTTTCAATTACCGACTTCATTCCCACATGTTGGTCTTTAGCATCTTGGAGTTTAGCACGCTTAATATCCTTATCTTCTTTCGCAGATTGAATATACGAATCAATGATAGAAGCAGCACGCTGAATATCAACGTATCCTTCATTAACTGCTACTTCTGTCAACTCATCAATAACAAATGAATGGAAATCAGCTTCAAAACGTTCGATACCAGAAGTCGCAAGGATTCCACGATCTTTTTGACTGTCTTCGTTAAGCTTCTCAAGTAAGGCAGCACGGCTTGATACGGTGTAGAGTCGAGGAAAACGAATTCCATAGCCTACTAACTGTGACTCGACATAATCTTTAACATCTGATAACTCTTCAGTTGAGTTAGCCAAGTCTGCCGCATTTATGATGAAGAACATCTTATCCATACTGAAGGTGTCTTTAACACGGCCAAGTTGAATTAAAAATTCGCGGTCTGCTTTAGAGAAAGCATGATTATAGTAAGTTACAAATAGAATGGCATCGGCATTTTTAATATATTCAAAAGCAACCCCTGTATGGCGAGCATTGATTGAATCTGCCCCTGGAGTATCTACCAACGTAATCCCTTGCTTGGTTAGTGGACAATCATAATAAAGCTCAATCCATTCTACAAAACATGCCTTTTCTTCCTTCGCAACATATTCATTAAAACCATCCATATCAGTTGTTAAAACGTGATCTAAATCTGAAGCAATTTTCTCAAACCCTGCCAATACTGCTTTTAAGAATGAAAAATGTGGCTTTTCTTTCGCTTCGATTTTTTCGATATTGCTAATTTTCGACTTTATGATTTCTATACTAACATCAAGACTGCCTGCTTTTTCACCAAAAATGTGTAATGAATGGTTGATATCATCTAATAATTGATTGGTTGATTTTATTTTTACCAGTACTGTTCCATGTTGATGTTCATCAGTTGGAAATGTAATTTTATTAATTGTTGCAGTTGTTGGGTTCGGTGAAACAGGAAGTGCGTGTTTCCCCATTAATGCATTCGCAAAGGAAGATTTCCCTGCACTAAACGCCCCAAATAATGCAACCGTAAAATGTTTATGTTTTAAACGTTGAGCTTTTTCCTTAATATCTTTCGCAAGCGTTGAAAGACCTGTAATTGGCTTTATCAATTCATGCGCTTTTTCTAAGTGTTTGATCGCCTGATCAGATGTACCCTTGTTTTCTTTTTGCTGTTGTGTTGGTTTTTCTACATATGTCGGAGTGGCTGCCTTTTGATTCTCCAAATCCTGTAGAATTTCTTCAGTAGAAGAAATCTCCACATTTTCAGCAAATCTTGAAAGTAGTTTTTCAGCTGATTCCACACGATTTTTTTCAGAATTTCCATTCATGATGTCGTTAAGCTTCGAGAGAATTTCAGTTCGCTTCGACTCAAACGTCTTCAAAGTAACAAACGCTTCTTGATAAACCTCATATTTTTCTAACTCTGCTTTTATCCCTTGCTCTTCTTTTGCAGTACTAGTCTTTACCTGTTCTAGAATGTCATTTAATAACGTAACTGCTTTTTGTTTATATTTTCTCTTAATATAATTTCCTACATCATCTGTATAAGTTAAAATGTATTCTCCAGTAACACCCGCTCCAGGCTTAACTAAATCTTGTAACTCCTTCGCACTCAAGTCAGTTGCAAGCTCGTTTCCAGTCGGTTGTTTCGAAAGTCGTAAGTTACCTGCAAATTTCCCTACAAAGTCCTTTAAATGCCATTCCAATTGAGTGGACATTCTTTCTTTCACATCAGCTAGAAATGCTTGCTTCCGTTCGTCACGTTCCTTTTCTGTTTTGTTTTTGGAGAATAATAATCCGACCTTAAAATCAGGCTGCATACATTCAACAAAATTTTTCGCTAAATCACGTGTTTGGAACGGCATCAGAATTGCATTTGATAAAATCGTATCAATTTCATTCATATACTCAACTTCGATTTTTTCTCTGTTTTTTTTGAAGCTAGCTAGTTGATTGTTTAAGTTTTTAATTTGATTGGGGATTGTCTCCCGCTCAGTTTCTGATAATGACCGAAGCTTTTCTTTCGTATCTTCCAGCTCTACGGCATTTTTATCATCTAAAAATGCAATATGCTCAAGAATAATTTGTTTTGCAGAATGGAATACACCCTCTAATAAAAGGTGTTCTTTGTTAGCAATTTTATCCTGAAGCAACTGCTGAACTTGCTTAAACTGATTCTGCACGTGATTGGGTTCTTTTAATGTCGTGAAAAATATATCTGAATAGGCCACATTCCAATTTTGGAACGCCTCTTCGACACCTTGTTTAAAGGATACAAAACTTAACTCTGATTCTTTATGTTTATCAACTTGGTTTACGATTAAATAAACCGTCTTGTTTCGATCCGTTAGTTCCTTTGTAAATTGGAAATTCAGCTCTGAAAGGACATGATTGTAGTCCATCACATAAAACAACAAGTCTGCTAAATGGAGAGCCGATTCAGTTGATACACGATGGGCATCATCCGTAGAATCAATCCCTGGCGTATCCATCACAATTACTTGCTCTGGGAGTTTCCTATTATCATGACTAATTTCAATGGACTCAATTGCTTCCCCGTCTTTAGCATATGATTTGATTACATCATAATCATATGGTGCTGGGTATTCAATGATTTTTCCATCACGGTAATAAACACGTGCGTATTCTCGTCCTGACTTTACTTTTACTAAATTTGCGCTGGTTGGAATCGGGCTTGATGGTAGAAGACTCTCCCCTATGAGTTCATTTATCATGCTCGATTTTCCAGCCGAGAAGTGGCCAGAAAAACCAATCATATATTCAGAGTTATATAGCTTTTTTAGCAACTGAATAATTTTTGAACTGCTTTCTTTATCATTGTTTTTTTCAAAAATATCATACAAATAAGATAGTCTTTTTTCTAAGTCTCCCTTTGTGATGTGTTTGATTTGTTCTGTCTGTATCATGTCTAATCCCCTTATTGTACATTGCATAAAAATTCAATATATATGTATTTTACTCTACACGAATGCTTTTGACAAAGCAGAATATTAGGAATCAAATTTTTCATAAAAAAAACCAGGTATTTACCTGGTTACGTGAATAGAATTATGATGTTTTTTGTTTTGAGTTTAGAACATTATGTAGGACATGATACATGATAAAGCTGTATATTCCAATCGTTAGAGCGATAAATAAAGTTAGCAATCAAATCACCAGCTTTCAACTGATAGTGATAATTATTTTCATCTATAAATAGTGTATCAGCAGATTTTTTACTTTTCAATCCTTTTTTAGCGTTTTCAATCTATTTGGTATGAATCGATTTCGGACAAATCCGATATTCTGATATTCAACATGAACAGCTAAAGCTCGTTCTTCGATTGGAATCCGAACAGCCATTACCATCAGGTTTAATATTGTGAAAACAATTGCCGTTATATATGCCTGGAATAACACCGGGATTAAGATGAACTCTAACGCTACAACAAGGTAATTAGGATGCTTAAGATATTTATACGGACCTTTTGCCTGAACTTGTTTTGTCGGGAGAATCATAATTTTGGTATTCCAAAACATTCCCAATGATTGAATTGCCCACAATCGCCCTAGCTGTGTTAAAGCAAATAAGAAAAATAGAAATGGGTAATATGTTGATAACTCTTTATTAAAATAGACAAACTCAACCATGAGCGTAATAAAAAACAGGATATGCATAAGAACAATGTATTTGTAATGCCCATGCCCTACCTCATAGCCACCTTGAGACAAAATCCACTTTTCATTTCTTTTTGCAATTCGCATTTCAATTAATCTTTGAGCGATTACCAACGTAATGAATATCCAAAATATCATCCTACTTCCTCCATTGTAAAAGGACTAACTCTGAGCTAAACCCAGGTCCTAAGGCTGTAACAAGCCCATAGTCGCCTTCTGTGCCTAGCTGCTTCTCCATAAATTCCTTCAGTACATATAGCACCGTTACAGAAGACATATTCCCCTGCTTTCGTAATACTTCCCTAGCGATATCTGTCATCGAGCGTGGAATTTCAAGCGCTACCTCATATGCGTCCAATACTTTTTTTCCACCTGGATGTGCAATAAAATGCTTAATATGGCTCATATCCAGCTGATTTGCATGTAAATATTCATCTACATTTCCTTTTAACCACGATTTTACAATACTAGGGATATCCTTTGAAAAGATCACGTGGAGACCTGTATTTTTTATATCCCAGCCCATAACATCCTCTGAATGTGCCATTAGGGTGGATTGTGCAGAAACAAATTTGGGTAATACATCTGATTCTGAAATTTTCTGATACTCTACTTCATCTCCCACAATACACACACAAGCCGTTCCATCCGCAAATAACGAAGTACCTATTAAATTGCTCTTAGAAAAGTCATTTTTTTGGAAAGTTAAGCTACAAAGCTCTACTGCAACTACAAGCACTTTTGCATCAGGATATGCTTTGCAGTAATCAAATGCTCTCGCCAATCCAGAAGCCCCTCCCGCACAACCAAGTCCCCAAATTGGAATCCGCTTTGTATGTGTTCCGAAGTCCATTTGATTCATAATCCTTGCTTCAATACTTGGAGTGGAGATACCAGAACTCGATATAAAAATGATGGCATCAATTTCTTTCGGCATGATCTTTTCTTTAAGCAGGGTGGTATTATTTAAGCAATTCTGAATGGATTTCACTCCAAACAAAATTGCTTTTTCAATATATGTATTATTTTTTTCTTCAAAACGATGGTCTTTGCTATACCACTCTAATGATTCGCTAAAATACCGTTCTTCGATTTCACTATTCGTGAATACTCGGATAAGACGGTCTATGTCTGGAAAGTGGTCTTGGAATAAATCCCTGATAAATTCAGTGGTTTTGGATTGATTAATCTTATGTGGTGGATTACAAATACCCACTGAAATGATTTTAGGCATGGTGCCCCCCCTTACTTTAAAGGAAATCTCTTAAGGTTACTTTTTCCAGTTATAAAATTAGTATGCAAACAAATAAAAAAGGGCATAAAAAAAGCCTTCCCAACACGGGAAAGCTCACGTTTCAAAGGAGTTGTTTTGTTGTTGTGCATTTATAGTATAACTCAAACTTTTCAAACATTCACTAGTAAATTTTTGGTTTCATATTAGGGAAAAAATTCTTTTCTTTCTATAGTAATGTCTTTACGATTTCTTCTCGCTTTTTGTCGATTGCATCAAAGTCCATGGCAGCTTTATAGTAATCCTCTAGTTTGTCATGAAGTCTTTTTGCTTCACTTAAATAGTTGGTACCAATCGTCATTTTATTCTTGTATTCTAGGTTAAGCTCTTCAATTTCTTTTTTAAACGTGCTTTCAATTTTCGGATCCATGCATAAAGCAAACATATCTACGACCTCATCACCCTCACGGAATGGGTCAACAACATGTGGTGCTGTTCCATCTACAATCGAGACACTCAACTTTGGAATGATGATCATATCTATGCTTTTCGGGTCAAATGCACAGTGAAAATATTCAACTGATAATCCCTTTTGTTCTGCATGTTTCGCGACCTTCTTCATTAAAGTTGACTTTCCACTTCCTGGTCTTCCCTTAACAATATAACGCTTATCATATTCTTCCGTAATATTATCAATGAAATTTACTGCGCCCTTCGGTGTAGCCGCTCCAAAGAATCGCCTTCTTTTTGTTGGCTTTTCCTCAGCTGTAAATGGTTTACTAAATATTGCATCAATCAAGTTTTGAAGGACAGCATCTGCTTTTTTAAAACTCATTGATGAGACATAAATATCCTCACGTTTTAAATGAACCTTCTTCGCTTCTGCAAAGGTTTTATAAGCTTCTTCAAAGTTCTTTGAAATATCATCTGTCAGTTCAATGATTTCATCCTTAAATTGAGCTAAATATTGATCATTGCGGTATTGACCGAGATCAATTACCTTTTCAACGACTCCAGGATATCTAGGCTCGATCACATGTGGTGCCGTTCCGTCTACAAATCCTAATTTTCGTTCAGGAATAATGATTCCATCTATAGAGTGATTATCTGAAGAACAGTGTAAGTATTCGAGATCGTAGCCTTTCTCCATAAACACTAGACCGATTTTCCTCATAAAGGTGGACTTACCTGTTCCAGGTCCCCCTTTTAAAATATATAGAGTTTCTAGCCCTTTTAATGCCTCATCATAGAACGAGTAAAATCCTACACTTGAATTTGTACCTGCATAATAATTTTTTACTTTTGCCATATAAACTACATACCTCCTTGTAGACATTCGCCTACATTAGAGTATGGCAGGTAGATGATGTGTGTGAATAAAAATAATATTGTTTTTGAACTGTATCATTTATTTTTTCTATTTTAATAAACCTTTTTACTCTTATTATCACAAAAAACCACTATTAAAAAATAGTGATTAGGAGGACTTTTGATCGTTCTTTTGTACATTAATATCAATTTGACTAATTGTTCCGTTTCCACACTTAAAGCATCTTTCTTTATTATTTAGCAAGAGCGTATGACATCTAGAACAATAATACCTAATCATTTACACACCACTCCCTTTTTTATTTATCCTATGTTGAAGTATGAATTGCTGTTATTACGAATGTCACAAATTAGTCAAATGTTTTCTTTTTCAAATGTGATAAAAATCACTGTTTTATTAATTTTTCACTATTAATATAGTGATTAGATTAGGAATGAACAATTTGTGAAATAGTCAAAACTGACTAGTTTTTATCAAATTGTTTTGTATGATGATTATGTAAAAACCTTTGAATTTACGCTTGAAGGGGGTCGTGAGGAATGGCAAAGACACAGCTTACAAAAACAAACCAAAAGACAAAAATTGAAGATGAAAAAACTTCCTTAAAAGGAACATTAGCATCTGTATTTTTACTTGGACTTTTCTTAATTTTATCTTGGCTTGGTGTCTATTTCTTGTTCTTAGACAGATTGTAAAAGTAATCTCCATTTAAGATTACGCGGAACATCCATTAAAAAATGGCTTGTAATATTTTATGGGAAAACAAACAGAAAAAGAATGTGAAAATTTGAAAGGGGAAAAAAGCCATGCATCTGCATAAATTTGAAAAAATATGGCTCACTTTTGGTATTGGAATACTTTTCGTATTTCTAGCAGTTGTTGGTGTTGGCGCATTTGCGATGGGTCACCAGCCAGCAAGCAGTATTAAAACAATTGATCCCGAAAAGGTGGCTGAAACAGCACCATTTGATAATCCTGGACTTGTTCATATTGAAGGAAACAAATATGAATTAAATCTTGTTGCAGAAGCCTTTGCGTACACACCTAGTACCATCCAAATTCCAAAAGGCGCAGAAGTAACAATTAACGTTGCAACAAAAGATGTTGTTCACGGATTTTCAATTGCAGGCACAAACGTCAATATGATGGTTGAACCTGGATATGTAAGCACTTATACTCAAACATTTTCTAAAACAGGCGAATTTTTAGTATTATGTAATGAATATTGTGGAGCTGGACACCACTTAATGATGGCAAAAGTTGAGGTGACCGAATAATGATAAATTCAAATTTCAAGGTAGACAGAAATGACGGAAAATTAGCAATGGCACACTTTTATGTAGCCTTCGCTGCCCTACTCCTTGGAGGAACTGCAGGTTTGCTTCAAACCCTTGTTCGTTCAGGAAAATTTACTTTACCAGCTGGAATTGGTTACTATCAATTGTTAACCGTTCACGGAGTTTTATTGGGACTTGTACTTACTACATTTTTTATCATAGGATTTTTATTTGCTAGCTTAAGTAAAACAGCTGGGACCCTATCATCAAAAATTCGTTTAACAGGTTGGATTGGTTTCTTGACAATGACAATTGGAACTGCTTCTACAGCAACTACGATTCTTTTAGGTGAAGCATCTGTTCTTTATACATTTTATGCACCACTACAAGCACACCCTTTCTTTTATATTGGGTTAGCACTAGTTGTGGTTGGTAGCTGGATCAGCGGCTTTGCAATGTTCACCCATTTTGGTAAATGGAAAAAAGCAAACCCTGGTCAAGTAACGCCTTTATTAAGCTACATGGCTATCATGACAATGATTTTATGGTTAGTTGCAACACTTGGAGTAGCTGCATCTGTCCTTATTCAATTTATTCCATGGTCTTTTGGTTGGGTTGAAACTATTGATGTTCTCATTAGTCGAACATTATTCTGGTATTTTGGTCACCCACTTGTGTATTTCTGGTTATTACCTGCATACATGGCATGGTATGTTGTAATTCCAAAGGTAATCGGAGGAAAAATCTTCTCAGATGCACTAGCAAGATTATCTTTTATTCTGTTCTTGTTATTCTCTATTCCAGTAGGATTCCACCATCAGTTAACTGAACCGGGGATTGATCCGAATTGGAAGTACTTGCAAGTTGTTCTGACATTCATGGTTGTAATCCCATCGTTGATGACGGCATTCTCATTGTTCGCATCTTTCGAATCATACGGAAGATCAAAAGGAGCTACAGGACTTTTCGGCTGGTTTAGAAAACTTCCATGGGGAGATGCTCGTTTCTTCGCACCATTCATTGGTATGTTATTCTTTATTCCAGCAGGAGCGGGTGGAATCATCAATGCGAGTCACCAAATGAACCAAGTGATTCATAATACAATTTGGGTAACTGGACACTTTCACTTAACCGTAGCAACAACTGTTTTACTAACATTCTTTGGTATCGCCTACTGGTTAATTCCACATTTAACTGGTCGAGTTATGACAAAAGCGATGAACAAACTTGCCATTGTTCAAACAATTGTCTGGACAATTGGTATGACGTTTATGTCAACTTCTATGCACTTTGCAGGCTTACTAGGAGCACCTAGACGTTCTGCTTTCTCAACATACGGGGATTCAGCACAAGCAATGGATTGGATACCTTATCAAATTGCTCAAGCGATTGGCGGATCTATTCTCTTTATTGGTATCATCCTAGTTCTAGTTATATTTATTAACCTTGCCTTCTTTGCTCCTAAGGGTGAAACAGAATTCCCTGTAGGAGAAGTTGCTAAAGAAGCAGAAAAAACACCTATGCTTTTAGAAAACTGGAAACTTTGGGTTGGTGTACTTGCAGTATTAATCTTAATCGCTTATACAATTCCATTTGTCGATATGATTCAAAATGCACCACCAGGGGCAAAACCATTTAAACATTTACTATAAGAGATATAAAAGCTACGCAATATCTAGATTGCGTAGCTTCCTTTTTCTACAACTTATATATTTCACTATATTTAGTTTCTAAATATTGGATTAAATAATTTGCATTTAACCCCTCACCTGTAACATCCTTGATGATTTCTAAAGGCTTTTTCATTTTTCCATGCTTATGGATATGTTCAGTTAGCCATTCTTTAATCGGAAGTAAGTTCCCCTCTTCTAGTAACTCATCAAAGTTTGGAAGGTCCTTTTCCATGGCATTCTTGAATTGAGCAGCATACATATATCCAAGGGCGTAAGAAGGGAAATATCCGAAGCTACCGCCTGCCCAATGGACATCCTGCAGGACTCCTTTTGCATCATTCTCTGGACGTATACCTAGGTACTCTTCATACTTAGCATTCCATATTTCTGGTAGGTCTTTTACTTCGATCTCATCATTAAACAAACCTTTTTCAATTTCATATCTCACCATGATATGCAATGGATATGTTAATTCATCTGCTTCAATTCGAATAAAAGATGGTTTTGATTCATTTATTGCTCGATAATAGTCTTCGATTGATACTCCATCAAACTGACCACTTGCATATTTTTTTAATAACTCAAAATTATTTTTCCAAAATGACAGGCTGCGCCCAAGTATATTTTCATAAAAAAGGGATTGAGATTCATGTATCCCCATTGAAGTTCCTTGTGCAAGGTTCGTTCCAACTAAATCTGAAGAAATGTTTTGCTCATAAAGAGCATGTCCACCCTCATGGATTGTTCCAAAAACTGCAGTTCTAAAATCATTTTCAACATAATTTGTTGTAACTCGAACGTCCCCTGGATTTAACCCAGTTGCAAAAGGGTGAACAGTTTCATCAAGACGTCCTGCTTCAAAGTCATACCCCATTTTTCTTAGAATCTCTAAACTAAATTCACGCTGTTTTTCCTTAGGGAATTCTTTAAATAAAAATGAAGTCTCTGGTTTGTTTTGTGATTCTGTTACTGCTTTTACAAGTGGTACAATTTTATCTCGTAATTGAGCAAACACGGCATCAACTACCTCAACTGTTACTCCTGGCTCGTACATATCTAATAATGTATTGTACTTGTTCCCTTCATAACCCCAGTAGCTAATAAATTTCTTCGTGAAATCGACAAGCTTTTCCAAATAGGGGCGGAACATTTCAAAGTCAGATTTTTCTTTTGCATCTTCCCATACAGATTCAGCTTTTGATTGAAGAATCACAAACTCTCGAAATTCATCAGCAGGTATTTTTTTATTTCGTTCAAAATCCTTTTGACACTCCTCAACCACTTTCTTTGTAATTTCACCAAGTTGTTGCTGAGCTTCAGGTGTCGTTAATTCTTTCAAGTAGCTTTCCATTTCAACGGAAGTAGACATTGCAAATACTTCAGAAGACAGCATTCCAATAACTTCTGAGCGTTGTTCGACTCCTTTTTTTGGAGCACCAGTTCGCAAGTCCCAATACATAACCCCAATTGCTTCATTGTAGCTTGTCATTTTCTTTACTAATTCAAGAAACGCTAGTTCAGTTTGTTTTAGTTGCTCAGACATATTTAGTCCCCCCATTAATATGTTTCTGTTGGCAGTACATTTTTAATTTTATTTAAAACCTCGATAGAAACTTGGTTATCAACAAAAATACTAACCGTACCTGTATCTTCACTTGACCGAATTAATCGACCAATTCCTTGTCTCAATCTCAGAAGCATATATGGTAAATCAACTTGCTCAAAGGAATGTTCTGCTCCTTTTCGTTTTGCCTGGAAAACCGGGTCATTTGGTGGAAATGGTAATGACCAAATGATGACATTGGATAAAGAAGGACCTGGGATATCGAGACCTTCCCACAAGGAAACTGAGCAAAGGATACTTTGTTCAGTGTTTTGGAATTTAGAAACCAATCCACTGATTTCTTGATCCCCTTCAAAGAGAAACTCATATTTTTCAGTCCTACAGTTCTCTTTAAATCTCTGGAGTTCTTCCTTTGAATTAAATAAAAGCAAAGCCCTGCCTTCTGATTTTTCGATATCATTCCATGCAAAATCCACTTTCGATTGGAATACATCCTCGTTAATATTGAACTTAGGCATTTGGATCTTCATCTGAGTTTCATAGTCAAATGGTGATTCCACCGAAAATGATTGATAGTTTTTGATTCCCAGACTATTCGCAATATAGTCAAACGATTTATCTTCAGATAATGTTGCAGAAGAAAAGATAAATGGAATCTGTTTCGAAAATACGTTCTCCGCTAAGATCGTTTCTACTGCTTGGGGCATTATGACAAGCGTATCACTCTCACTATCTGCCTCAACCCACGTAATCGCATCATTCTCTTCACCGAAAAGCTTTAATGAATATTCCAATTGGTCTAAGTACTCATCTACAATATGTAATTCATATTGGTCAATTGTATACGTTTCTGCTTCAAAAACAAGGTTATTGCCAATCTCAACAATCATTTGATGCAGTTTCTTCGCAGCGGCAACTAATTGTACTGTCCGCTTAATTTCCATTCGCTCAGAGCCTTCGACTGCTTTGCTATTTTCTTGGAGACTTCTGTAAAACTGCTCATTTTGTTCGATTGTATCCTCAATTAATTGTGCAAATTCTTCACGAATATCATTACCTAATAATCTTGTTAACAGTGATTCCAAAGTGGTTTCTTGGATACGGTAGGTTAATGCTTTTTGTGCAGAGTATTCAAGTAAGTGGCCTTCATCAAAAACCACACAGCTGCTATCCGGTAAAAACGGAAGCTGTCCTTCTCTTTTGCGCGCTTCCATTGTCCACACATGCTCCATATAAAAGTCATGTGAGCAGACAATTAAATCAACGGCCTTGCGATAATGTTCTCTAGAAAGTGTAAGCCCACACCGATGTCTTAACTCACAAGAAAAGCAGTCCTGAAAGCTATCCCATGCGACACTTTTCCACTCTTCATCTGCAAGATCAGGATATGTTTTTCTGTCCCCGTAATGATGAAAAGCTTGCATGGTAGAATGATTATGTACAAAATCTGGTAGTTCGTTATAGATTCTTGCGATTTTTTCATTAGATGTCCGACGAGTAGCATGATCTAATTTTCGAATGCATAAATACTGATCCTGTGCTTTTGCGAGTCGAACATCAATATTCAAATCTAATGCATCCGCTATTTTTGCAATATCTCCTTCAGGCTTAACAAGCTGTTCAATTAATGACTCATCAGCACATGAGATAATTGCCGGCTTTCTCATATATCTGGCATAACAAATAGCATATAAAAGATAAACAATTGTTTTTCCTGTGCCTACACCAGCTTCTGCAAAGACAATTGATTTATCCTTAAACGCCCTTTCTAGTTGAAATGCCATAAAAATTTGCTCATCGCGGAGCTCAAAACCTTTTTCTGGAAGGACGTCATAAAAAACATCGCCAATCCACTCATTTAATTTATCAAAGAAATTTTCATTTCTGGAAATTTCAAAGGGTAACCCTTCTCCAATCATATGTAAAAACCCCCAAAACCAACAAGATCAAAATGCGCCTTGCGTATTTACGCCCATATTTTTTAGGCCCACACGAGGTGGGTCACAAAGACGTTGCCACAGGAAGTGGCGTTCTTAGTCTTTGATCCTATACTCGAAAACTTTCTTTTAAAATCTGTGGCATACGCCGGAGGCTTTAATTATTCAGCCAATGTTTAATTATCTACTAGTAAATGTGGGAAGTCAATATTTTTAGGTGGCACATGAAGTCTAGAACTAGAAAAATTAATAAAATAAAAACCCGCAATAGCGAGTTTTTATTTTATTCCATTATTCATTCTTATATCGTAAATAATCAACGTCTATGGAAGTTGAATGAGACATGGCATGAAGAAGGTCGTTTTTTGCTTTGACAATGGATTTAAGTGGATCCATCTCTTCTCCGACTTCATTTTGAAGTGCCCGATATGTATCATTCAGCGCATCTTGAATTTTCTTAAAGTCTATATAATTCATTATTCATTCACTCCTGGTAATTTTGTAGACACCAATAGAGTATATGTCCTTAGGATTGGAACTATTCATGAATTACTAGAAATAACGAAAATCTTTATTGATTTCTTGGCGGTCTTTTTCCCCAATACTGATAATAGTCTGTACGAATAAACCCGTTAAACAATTTACGTTTTTTTGTTGCAGGCTTGCCATATAATTGCTCAAATTCTGGATGTGAAGTTAACATATAGACTGACCAAGTATCATAGGTACGGAGTACTTCTCCCATGCTGCGGTACATTTCTTCAACAGCTTTCTTTTCACCAAGTCTTTCTCCATATGGCGGATTTCCGACGATCACACCATATTCTTTAGTCGTTGTAAAATCCTTAACCTGCATTTGTTTAAAGTTGATGATATCTCCGAAACCAGCCTCATCTGAGTTATCCTTTGCTATTTGAATCATTCTATGGTCGATATCAAATCCGCTAATATCAAGTGGCTGATCATATTTTGCTAAATCTTCTACCTCTTGTCGTGCTTCATCCCATCTGTTTTTACCAATCCAATCCCACTCTTCAGATACAAAATCTCGGTTAAAACCAGGTGCAATGTTTTGACCGATTAACGCTGCCTCAATTGGAATCGTTCCTGAGCCGCAAAATGGATCAACAAAGGGTTTATCTGGTGTCCAATTGGTAAGCTTGACTAGTGTCGCTGCAAGTGTTTCTTTTAATGGCGCTTCCCCTTGATCAGCACGGTAACCACGTTTATGGAGTCCAACTCCACTACAATCGATTGTTAACGTGGCAACATCTTTCAGTAAAGCGACTTCAATCCGATATAATGGTCCAGTTTCCTCAAACCAACCAGATGTTTTACGATAATGCCTTTTGAGGCTGTCAACAACCGCTTTTTTTACGATGCTTTGGCAATCTGAGACACTAAAAAGCTTTGATTTTACTGATTTTCCTATAACAGGAAATTCCGCATTTTCTGGAATAATGTCCCCCCAATTAAGGGCTTTGGTCTTTTCAAATAATTCATCAAAGGTTGTGGCCTTGAATTCTCCAACCTTTAGCTTTATACGGTCTGCTGTCCTAAGCCATAAATTACTCCGGCATATTGCTTGTTCATCAGCGTCGAATGTAATTTTGCCGTTTTCAACCGTGCATTCATAACCTAAATCCCGCACTTCTTTGGCAACAATCGATTCTATTCCCATTGCTGCTGTTGCAATAAGTGTTACTTTTCCCATTACGTTCACCCTAACTATGTACATTATGTATAGTAAAAGAATAAAGAAACTCACAGTGTAAAGCAAGAAATGCTATTAAATATCGTCAAAAAATGAACGAAAGCATACAAAAAGCTCTTCAATTCTGAAGAGCTTTGCTTCTTTATTCGTATGATCGTTTAATTAATAACGTTCTGTAAGCCATGTTTTGTTCCTTCGTACTTCAGTCGGCAAAACGAATGCCTCGTACTCCGGTGGTAATCATCTATCTACAGACGTTTGTACGCCTGTCCTTCTCCTTGTTCATTTCCAAAAGAGAAAGTGCCCCTACCATAATTTGGGTTTCTCGCTCGTGGGGTTTACCTCGTTCCACTCCTGTAATTTCTTACAGGACTTCGTCACTGTGGCACTTTAAAGGTAGTCAAACCATATCCTAATGGACTTAGGTTTTTTCCCTGCCGTTAGCAAAGTTCAATACTTTAGCTACCCTAGCTTATTTTTTCGCTAGGCACGAACACTACGGACATCTCAGTCCGTGCGAGCATGGACTTTCCTCTGCAGGTTACCCTGCAGCGATTACCCGAACGTTATTAATGTGTGCAAAAAATAGTATAGTGGAAAAACATTAATATTGCAAGTATTACAAACTGGCAATTTTTTCCTTAATCATAAAATCAGTAAACCATAGTCAGTCGTATAATTTACTACCAAAAACATGTTTTTCAAGATTAGATAACCGTTTTAAAATATCAAAATTAGTTGTTCCCGTTTGTGCCTGTGGCTGTTTCTTATAAGAATCTTCTAGCTGACGCTTCAAACGGAGGTTTTCTTGTTGAAGTTCTTCAATTTCTTGGTAAAACACTTCATAGTCCTTAATAATAACATCTAAAAATTTATCAACTTCTTCTTGTTTATAGCCTTTCATGCCTGTTTTAAATTCTTTTTCAAGTATTTGTGTCGCACTTAATTTAATTTTATCTGATATCATATCAATCACCTCGATACACTTTCCCCATTATTCCTAAACCTATTTTTTCAAAAAATTCGTGTATTGTCAATTTAAATGGTGTAACCATTAGTAGTCATTATTCGCGAATTGTTCTTCTTCCACGATTGCCTGAAGGTCATAAGCGTTTATTGTAATAAGTTGATAATCTTCATATTCAGCTTTCTTTTTTGCATCTGCATAGATATAACGAGGACTACCATCCTTTTCCTCGTCATAAAAAATTAATAATGCATCGCTCTTATCAAGAAAAAAAGCATTTTTTAAGCGAAATTGTGATGGATTATCATATTTTCGATTTGTGATGCTGTTTACATAGTCGGCTTGCGACAAAATAAGCTGATAAAATTCTTTGTTTGTTTCATTCCATTTTTCTTCTTGTTCAAGAAATGGAGTAATGACAGCAAGTCTCAGGTCAGGATATTCCTCTTGAAGCTCGAATGTAATTTCGGCAGCCCAAAGCTCAACACCAAGTTGACCGCTTATAATAACCCATTCTAGTCCGTCTTCAATTAAGGGGATCAGTTGCTTCTTAAGGGCTAGTTTAATATATTTGATTCCCGGATGATCTTGTCCAAAGATCCCAAGTTCAAATGGTTTATAGCCTGTGATTGCAACAACCTTTACCATGTCAACACTCCTTTACATCGAATGAATTTTTCTAAAGTATGTAAAACAGGAACCATGAAAGTTCCTGTTAGATTGACTTCTTATACGACATTTTTATATTGCGTTTTATTTTTGAATTATCTTCCCATAAATGGTCCTGGTGGTCTTGGTCCACAATTAAAGTGTTGATTCGTTACCTCATTCGCAACAGATTCTGTGTGTGGGAAATAATGCATATGTTGATACATATGATGATTTACATGTTGCGTATGTGAAGGATGAATATGTGGAACAATTGTTTTACAGCAATGATGTTGGACACAGCATTTAGTTGGATGAACAATAGGTTGCATTACGTTTGTTGGACAATACATTTTATTTATCTCCTTTCCTTCATCTGTCTTACATTAATAGCCTATGAAGGAATGGATAGTCATGTACTAATCAAAACACCTATTTTTAGAAGAAGTTTATAAACTGTTGTGAATTTAACGAATCAATTTTCAGTGTTCCACTTAAAACATAATCGCGATCCGTAACTCAAAGCTGCGCCGCCCTGATAATCTCGGTCATCTTCTTTCTTATTTAAATTACCAATTTTCTGTAAAAGTTTAAATCGTTCTCTTCTTATTAGAAAAAGGCATACGAGCCTTCTTTTATTCCAGTTAATACGATTACAGTTATTACAAGTACAAAAAAGTACAGAAATAAAATTTTCTTATACATACATTTCTCTCTCCATCTAAAATAATATTTCCTTTACACAAAACACTATTTTACATGGTATTACAAAGTTCTACAATGACAAATGAAGGAAGTTTACAAATCTTCATAAAATCGACAAATAAAGCGCGAAAAAGCACTAAATTTGCGCTTACCTGGGCAATATTTTCTATTTTTTTTGAAGTTTCCTGGTTATTCTTGAAAGTCGTTTTTGAAACTCATTTTCAATCTTTTCATTTTTTGTCTTATTGCGTGGATCGCTGATTTCTTTCCATTTCAAATAGCCATTATTTGCAATATCCAAAGCGAATTTATAATCCTTTGTATAATGTTCATAATATTTCGCCAACTCTATACTTGCTAGAACAGAATCATGGTCTGCCCCATTTTCATATACTTCACCAAATAACTCTATCGCTTCCTCAAGCTTTTTTTCCTTTTTAAATATTAACGCTAATGCAAGCTTTGCCTTCATTTCTTTCTCTGAGTCCACGTCAACAACCTGTCTATATAGTTCCTGTGCCTTAGAGGTCTCCCCAAGTGCCTCTAACCATCTCGCAACTTCGTATTTATCAGTCGTATATTTATTCTTTTCGTCAAGAATAACAGCACCAGATAAGTGAATATAAAGGGTTAAGAGCGATAAAATATCGATTTCATTATGGCGCATCACTCCAAAAATCCCATCAGGCACCTGATTTTCGACAAAATCAAAATAAAGAATCGGTGCTAAATAACCCGGTACGTCCCCATCACGCTGGATTTCAAGAATTTCTTTTTCAACATTTGAAAGTCTTACAGAATCGAGTTTGTTCTTCCATAATCTTCTTGCTGCATGATATAAATCAAAATGCCCAAATTCTGGAAGTTTCGGAAGTGCATTACGAATTAATGTATGCCTAGTTTTCACCTGTGGCCAATCGAATGATTTTCCGTTATAAGTCACAAGGGTTGTGTAGTCAACACTTGAAAGAAAACTTTGGTAAAGAGCTACCTCACTACCTGGGTTAGGTAAAAAATGTTGCGTGAGAACAACGCGATCTTCTTGAACCCTAGCGTGTCCTAATAGAAAGATAGTATTGCCCGTCCCCCCACCTAGTCCAGTTGTTTCAGTGTCAAAGAAAAATAAATCAGAAACTTGATGTCCTTTTGCAGACAATGGATGATTCAATTCAGAATTATTCCAGAGCTCAATTACATCGTATAATTTAGAAAAAGAATACAAGCCATGCTGAAAATTCAGTGGATACTCTATTTTACGAACCATACAATAGGTACCATCAAAATAAAAGGGCTCTGCTCCAAACTCTTTCCACTTATCTAAATAAGGAATTTCCTCCAAATGTAAAGACAGATCTTCCGGCTTTTGCTTTACCACTTCTTCTTTCACAATATGATTTTTTAATCGATTTAATTTCCCTTTAATCGACATTACCATGTCCCCTTTAAAGTTTTGAACCTTGTTTTAGCTTTGTAATTAAAGTAAGTGCATCAAATTTTGCTCGTTCATTTAGCACATCCGTACCAATACAAGAGGGACAACCTGATTCACACGAACATCTTCCAATTAATTCTTCAGATTCATTGAGGAGATTTTCCATAACCTCATAGACTTTTTCACTCAAACCAATTCCTCCTGGATAACGGTCATAAAGAAAGATTGTCGGCTGCTCATTGTGAACAGCTTTCACTTGGGGGACTACATGTAAGTCTGAAGGGTCACACATGGTCATCAATGGTGCAACATGTCTTAAGACATTAGCGACACCAACTAATCCTTCTTCAATCCTTTGATCACTTATGCCTTCAAGCTCTGATTTTTTCAAGCTAATCCAAGCTGAAGAAGTATGTAGTTCCTCTTCGGGTAAATGAATCGGCCCAGAACCGATATTTTCATGTGTTTCAAATTTTATTTTCTTAAAGATTGTTGCCATTGCTTGAACGGAAACATCCCCATAGCCAATTTCGACAGATTCTTCTGAGCGTTCTTTATCAACCTCAAGAACGCGAAGACTTACTGCTAAGTTGGCATCTGTAAAATAATCAACATCTACTTCCCTAACAAATGCTTTCTTTTCTTCCCAATCGAGCTTTTCAACTTGGTATTGAACACCTTGATGTAAATAAATAGCTTCATCATGTAGTAAAGTCATTGCACTAAAGCGGTCCATTTCACCAATGACCTTGACTGCAGCAATATCTGTTTGATCAATAATGACAACATTTTCTTGCGATGCAGAACGAAGGCTAATATTGTGGGCTGGAAATGAATCGTTCATCCAATACCATTTGTCACCATTCTGATGAAGAATTCTTTCTTCGGTTAAAAACTCTAGAATATCTTCCAGATCAAGTTCACCGAATGTATCACCTGTTTTAAATGGTAATTCATAGGCAGCGCATTTAATATGATCAATTAAGATCACAAGATTATTTGGATTAATTCGAGCTGTCTCAGGATTTCTACTAAAAAAGTATTCTGGGTTTTGAATCATATATTGGTCCAATGGATTGGAACTAGCCACCATAAAAATTACGGCTTCTCCTTGCCGACGACCAGCACGACCTGCTTGTTGCCACGCACTAGCAATTGTTCCAGGGTAGCCTGTCATAATACAAACTTGAAGCTGTCCAATATCCACACCTAATTCGAGTGCATTTGTACTGATTACTCCGTAAATGTCTCCATTTCGAAGACCTTGTTCAATATCACGACGTTGCTTCGGTAAATAGCCACCACGATAACCACGGATCGCTTTCGGTCCAAGCTTATGTTTAACAAGTTCTTGTAAATACGTTAGGATGATTTCCACCCTCACTCTACTTCGTGCAAAAACGATGGTTTGAATTTTATTTTTTAAAAATTCACTGGCTAATTTTCGCACCTCGAGTGTCGCACTTCTCCGAATATTGAGTGGTTTATTGACGATGGGTGGGTTGTAAAAAACAAAATGCTTTCTTCCAGTTGGGGCACCATTGTTTTCTATTAACTCCATTTTAGTACCAGTCAAATCTTCTGCAAGTTCTTTCGGATTGGCAATTGTCGCTGATGTACACATAAAAACCGGACTGCTGCCATAAAACTCACAGATCCGCTTTAACCGTCTAATTACATTAGCAACATGGCTTCCGAAAACACCACGGTATGTATGTAGTTCATCGATAACAACATATTTCAGGTTTTCAAACAAGGAAACCCATTTTGTGTGATGTGGGAGAATCGCAGAATGCAGCATATCCGGATTTGTGATAACAATATGTCCAGCTTTTCTTACCTTTTGGCGTATATTTGCCGGTGTATCACCATCATATGTATAACTGTTAATCGCAACTCCCATTTCCTCAATGATTTCATTTAATTCGCTTTTTTGATCCTGTGCTAAAGCTTTTGTAGGAAACAAATAAAGTGCACGTGCCTGGTCATTTTCAACAATTGCCTGTAATACAGGAAGATTATAGCAAAGTGTCTTTCCTGATGCTGTAGGAGTTACAGCGACAAAGTTTCCACCACTTCGTGCAATTTCATAGGCAGAATGTTGGTGGGTGTAAAGTTGATGTATTCCTCTTTTGTCCAACGCTTCTCGTAATCTATTATCTATGGTTCTCGGCATGTCCATTGTTTTAGCAGACGTCGCCTCAATCGTATGCCAGTGTACAATATTTTTCGCGTATTGCGGATTTTCTTTTATTAGATCTATTATTTCATGAATATTTTTTCGAAACTTCATAATCAATCACCTCAGGATTTCTATCTCCTATTGTACAGAATAAACGTTCGTTTTTGAAGTTATTCCTTCTGGTATATTTAAGCATACAAAAAAGCACACCTAAATAAGTGTGCTTTTTATATCAAGTTCCACAAAATGTTTGATATGGCCTATTTGTTGGCTCAGGTGGTTTTGCGTATTCAGCTTGATCAGAGGAGTGAGCAAATGGATCTTTTAATACATTTAACAGTTTCCCCATGACATTATAATCACCATCTGCAGCAGCCTCCAATGCTTCTTCAACACGGTGGTTTCGTGGTATGACAGCAGGATTTGATGTTTTCATTAATTCATTTATCTCAACCTCAGATTTCCCTTGCCTAGATTGTCTTTCCTTCCATTTTTGCTGCCAGCTTTTAAATTTCTCCGAATTACATATTTCAATGCTATCAAGCTTATTGAAGGTTAACGCTACAAATGTGTTCGTGTAATCTAGTTGGTTTGAGTTCATCAGTTCCAATAGGTTTTCAATAAGACTCTTATCTTCTGCCTCTTCATCGAACAAGCCAAGCTTTGCTCTCATCCCGTTTAACCAATTTTCTTCATAAATCCCGATGTATTTTGACATTTCATCCTGCGCTAATTGAAGTGCCTTTTCTTCATTTTCATCTATTAAAGGCAATAAGCATTCTGCAAATCTGGCTAAATTCCAACCACCGATATATGGCTGTTTACCAAATGCATAACGACCTCCCGTGTCGATTGAACTAAAAACGGTGGCTGGATCATAGGTATCCATAAAGGCGCATGGGCCATAATCGATGCTTTCACCACTTATCGTCATATTATCGGTGTTCATGACCCCATGAATAAATCCGACTAATTGCCATTTTGATATCAAAGCGGCTTGGCGATTAATCATCCCTCGTAGTAAAGCAAGGTACCGGTTTTCCTCCTCTTTAATCTCGGGATAATGTCGCTCAATCGTATAATCGGCTAATAATCTTAGTTCATCGATTTTCCCAAGTCCAGCAATAAATTGAAATGTACCCACACGAATATGACTTGATGCCACGCGTGTAAGAACCGCACCTGGTAGAACTGTCTCTCGATAAACCGGTTCTCCTGTCGTAACTACAGCCAAGCTTCGGGTAGTAGGAATACCTAAGCCATGCATCGCTTCACTAATAATATATTCGCGAAGCATTGGCCCAATTGCTGCACGACCATCCCCTCCGCGTGAATAAGGTGTCCGACCTGCACCTTTTAACTGAATATCAAAGCGTTCTCCATCTGGTGTCATCTGTTCACCTAGCAACACCGCACGGCCATCTCCTAGATTTGTAAAATGACCAAATTGATGACCAGCATAGCTTTGCGCAATAGGCTCAGCCCCCTCAGGAATCTTATTCCCAGCAAAGACCTCAACCCCATCTTTCTGCAAAGCATTTACATCTAACCCAAGGAGGTCGGCTAAATACTTGTTTAAGATCACTAGTTCTGGTTCGCGTACAGGAGTAGGATCTGTTTTTGAATACAAATCCTTTGGTAAACGAACATAACTATTGTCAAAATTCCAACCCATTTTATTAGTTGTAATCTCGAACACCCCTTTGTATTTTTATCTTAATGCATCCTTAAGTAATACCAAAGAAAATTTGTAAAAGTATTTACTTCATGTTCAATTTCCGATTGTACGAATGACAGTTGAAATGGTTTTATCAAAGGCTGAAGCACACTTTTCCGAATCCGTTCCCGCTGTAGTTCTGACACAATCGTATCATATAAATCTCGCTGGTCTGTTGTAAAAATTGCTTCCTGCTCGATTTCCTTAGCTAAATCTAAAAGTTCCTGTAAGTTTAGTACCTTTCGATCAATTCTCGCTTGTAAAAAATGAAGAGATGACGAGTCAAGCAAAGTACTGCCATTTTTGACCATAATTGGTATTATTGCCTCCAAATAGGTTAATAGCACCTCTACCGTCTTGTGCATTGGTTGTGTACTATTCGTAATCTTCATTGTAAATGAGATATAATGCATCATCCCATAAAAAAGAATCGAAAGTTCAAACCCATATGGCCTTATATGATCCCCATAAACATCTACAAATCGTCCCGCTAACCATTCCAATTCATGAATCCGGTGATGCATCACCAGTTTTTTCAGTTCTACTTCATTTGAATTTAAAATCGCCTCAAAAATGGTATTGAGGTTACGCTCTCTATTTAATTTGGTTAGTATCGAAATTTGTTCAACTAAAACAACTCGGTCCGTTTCATCTTTTCCAACCTGTAATTCCATACGAATTTGGCTAGCATCATAACGCAATCCTTCTAATAATTCTGCAATACAGTCATTTTTATTCGAGAAATAATTATAAAATGTACCTTTTGAAATATTGGCTTGTTCAATGATATCTTGTATCGAGGTTTGTTGAAATCCTTTCTCTACAAATAACTTCAAAGCAACGTCAGCCACTTTTCTCCTACGTTTATTCATACATCCTCCAACCGTTTCCTTTATATTCCAAGTAAACATTTTATTTACTACTACTAGAACATTATACCTTAAGTATAAATATATTGCACAAATTGAACTGATGGTATAAAATCATCAAGTAAATATTTTATTGAACGAATCGAGGGGAAGATGAATGGAATCTACTTTACAACAAAAAAAACCACCATATTTAATGTTAGCTGTATTATTTATTGGTGCTTTTGTTTCTTTTTTAAATAATTCATTATTAAATGTTGCATTACCATCCATTATGATTGATTTAAAAATCGAAAATTATTCTACTGTACAATGGCTTGCAACTGGATATATGCTGGTTAGCGGTGTATTAATTCCTGCTTCAGCATATTTAATTACACGTTTTTCAAATCGTAGCTTGTTTATTACATCTATGGTCATTTTCGCACTGGGTACTGCAATGGCAGCATTTGCACCTAATTTTGGAGTATTACTTGCTGGCCGTATGGTTCAAGCTGCAGGATCTTCAGTCATGGGACCATTACTAATGAACATCATGCTTGTTAGTTTCCCAGTTGAAAAACGCGGTGCGGCAATGGGTGTTTTTGGCTTGGTTATGATAACAGCACCTGCAATTGGACCTACTTTATCAGGTTATATTGTAGAGCATTACGATTGGCGAGTATTGTTCGAAATGATTTTACCTCTTGCAGTAATCAGCTTAGTCCTTGCTGTATGGAAATCAAAGAATGTGATGGAAGTAAACAAAAACGCGACGATTGATCATTTATCCATTATTCTATCAACAATCGGATTTGGAGGCTTATTATATGGATTCAGCTCCGCAAGCAACGACGGATGGAGCGATACCCTAGTTCTGGCATCATTAATTATTGGTGGCATATCACTCATTGTCTTTATTTTACGTCAACTAAAAATAGATGAACCTGTTCTAGATTTACGAGCTTATAAATATCCAATGTTCGCACTAGCTTCAATCATCTCCATCGTAAACGCGGTAGCGATGTTCTCAGGAATGATTTTAACACCAGCATATGTTCAAAGTGTTCGTGGAATTTCACCATTTGAATCTGGTTTAATGATGTTACCTGGAGCAATCGTTATGGGAATTATGTCCCCGATTACAGGAAAATTATTTGACAAGTTCGGCCCACGTCTTCTTTCAATTTGTGGGTTAATCGTAACAGCAGTTTCAACCTATTTATTATCACAACTGCAAATTGATTCTTCGTACACCTATATCATAACAACATACACTCTTCGTATGTTTGGAATGTCAATGGTCATGATGCCGATTATGACAAACGGATTAAATCAATTGCCTGCACGTTTTTATCCACACGGAACAGCTATCAACAATACAGCTCAACAAGTATCTGGTTCTATTGGAACAGCTGTATTGGTAACGATCATGAATAGCGTGACCAAGTCAGAAGGCGAAAGTCTCATGGCAAATGTTGATCCAACGACATTAACAGAAAGCACTCAAGCTTTACTTGGCCAACAAGCATTACTTGCAGGAATTAATTATTCCTTCCTAGTAGCATTAGGTATTAATATAGTTGCTTTAATATTAGCATTCTTTATTAAACGAGTAGATGTTAGCAACAAGGCTGTTCATGGGGCTGAAACTGTTAAACCAGTTAAAGCCGCTACAAATTAATTTTTCTCCCCTAACATTAGTTAGGGGAGTTTTTTAGTTCGGTTTTTAACAATAAAAAAACAGACTCTATAATAGAATCTGTTTTGAACGGTTTATTTTTGGTTCATTATGCCTTTTGAACATTAGCAGCTTGTGGTCCACGGCTACCTTCTTCGATATCGAACGTAACATCTTGACCTTCTTCTAACGTTTTGAACCCATCACCTTGGATAGCTGAAAAGTGAACGAATACATCGTCTCCACCTTCAACTTCGATAAATCCAAAGCCTTTTTCACTGTTAAACCATTTTACTTTTCCTTGTGCCATATTGTTTCCTCCTATGTAATGCAACAAAAGTTGTTGCAAGGTAATGCATGAATTATTATGTCCATAGAAAAAACATTTTATAACTAAAAAATTTTTTTCTATTTTTTGGTGGAGGAAACAAATAACGTTTTTATGCTAAAAAGCTTTTATTATGGTTGTTGACAACCTGTAATAATCTTGTATTGGTCTCCATCTCTGCTCCACATAATGGACAGGTTGGCTCTTGTGTGCTCTTAAAATTATCTCGTACCCATCCATTACATTCCTCAGATGTGCATTCCCACACCTTCGTTTCCTCAGTAACAATTTCTTCGACTGGTCTTCTTCCAAAAGCCATTCAAATCATCTCCTTTGTTTTGGTTGGCACGAAACTTATAGTAAATTATTGTTTAAAAAGATAAGCGCAAGGCGTTCGTCTATCGGTTACAAGCATAAGATAAGCACTGACAGAAGGTTTTTTTGCCTTCCGAAGCGATTCGCTTAGACCAAAGATCCGATAGCGCCTGGAGCTAGACAATAAAAAAACTTATTATAAAAAGTGTTCTTTGTGCGCTTTTAAACTTGATCAGCGCCACTACGGCTAACTTTGGCTTTAGAGCTTTTTGTTAACGCGAAGCTTCCTTGAGAAACTCCTTATAATAAGCATTACTATTAATTTATCTTAGTTAGTAAATATTATACCACTTTCTACCTATATTTGTAAAACGTAGGTATTAATCATAAAGATGACAAGCTGTGAAATGAGATGGCTTTACTTCCTTCCACTGTGGAACTTCAGTTGAACATCTTTCCATTGCATATTGGCATCTTGTTCGAAACACACAACCAGATGGTGGAGATAACGGGCTGGGTACTTCTCCTTCGAGTACAATTCGTTCACGATTCACTACCGGATCCGGAATTGGCACAGCGGATAATAATGCTTTTGTGTATGGATGTAGTGGTTCATCATAAAGGGACTCACTATTCGTAAACTCAACCATATTTCCTAAGTACATCACAAGAATTCGATCTGAAATATATTTGACCATTGATAAATCATGGGCAATAAATAAATATGTTAAATCCATTTTTTCCTGCAAACTCTTTAACAGATTAACTATTTGCGCCTGAATTGATACATCTAATGCTGAAATTGGTTCATCACAAACAATAAACTTTGGATTTAGAGCCAGTGCCCTGGCAATTCCAATTCGTTGTCTTTGTCCACCGCTAAACTCATGGGGGAATCGATTCGCATGCTCTGGACGAAGACCTACCAATTCTAAAAGTTCCTTCACCCTTTCCTTTCTCTTTTTACCTTTAGCAAGACCGTGGATATCAAGTGGTTCTGCAATAATATCCTCAATTTTCATTCTTGGATTCAAGGATGCATAGGGATCCTGAAAAATAATTTGAACATCTTTGCGAAGCTCCTTCATTTGTCTTGGATTAAACTGATAAATGTTTTTTCCTTCAAACAAGACTTCACCTGCTGTTGGTTCAATTAAGCGAATAATCGTTTTTCCTGCTGTTGATTTTCCGCAGCCACTTTCTCCAACTAGTCCAACTGTTTCTCCTTTATTTATGATTAAATTCAAATCATTAACCGCCTTTAACGGTTTCTTTTGGATAGAAAAGTATTTCTTAACATTTTTTATTTCAAGTAATGCGTTTGATTTCTCTACCACTTTCTTACCCCCCCCTATACATGATTTAAACGATTTTTAGCCATCGGATGATTTAACCAGCATGAACTGTGCTGTGTTGGGCTAACGCCTTCAAAAACTGGTTTATGTTCAGCACAAACTTTCATTGCCATTTCACACCTTGGATAGAATGAGCAGCCCTTAGGTGGGTACAGTAAATCTGGAGGAGTTCCAGTTATGGTGGATAGTTTTTCATGCTTATCCATATCTAGACGAGGTACGGATTTTAACAATCCTTTCGTATACGGATGAGTCGGATTTGAAAAGATCTCCTCGACACTACCAGTTTCAACAATTTCACCTGCATACATCACAACAACCTTACTGCACATTTCCGCTACAACACCAAGGTCATGGGTTATTAAAATAATCGAAGTGTTGGTTTGCTCTTGCAACTTCTTCATCAGTCTTAAAATTTGTGCTTGTATGGTCACATCTAGTGCAGTTGTAGGTTCATCAGCAATTAAAAGTTTCGGCTGACAGGCAAGGGCAATAGCAATCATAACCCGCTGTCTCATCCCACCTGAAAATTCATGTGGATATTGATGAATGCGCTTCTCCGGTTGAGGAATACCCACCATTTCAAGCATGTTTACGGCATACTCAAGTGCTTCTTTTTTTGAAACTTTTCTATGACGAATAATTCCCTCTGCAATTTGCAGCCCGATCCTAGTTGTAGGGTTTAACGATGTCATAGGATCTTGAAAAATCATCCCTACTTCATTTCCTCTAATTTTCTCCATCGCTTTTTCTGATTTTTGAACTAAATTATCTCCATTTAAAAGAATAGAACCATTTTCGATTTTTGCTTGTGGGCTTGGAAGAAGTTTCATAATCGATTTAGCCGTCACACTTTTACCACAGCCCGATTCACCAACAATAGCTATTGCTTCCCCTGTTTCTACTGAAAAGGAAACTCCTCTAACTGCCTTTACCTTTCCTGCACTTGTATCAAACGAAACATGCAAATCATTGATTACTAGTATATTTTCCATCTACTTTCCCCCTCTTCTAATCAATGCAGATATTCTATTTCCGCAATTTTGGATCAAGTGCATCTCTTAAACCATCTCCGAACACATTAAACGCGAACATTGTAAGTGAGATGAGAAAAGCTGGGAAAAATAATTGATAGAAATTCCCGATCAAAATACTGCCTAATGCATCATTCGCCATCGTACCCCAACTTGCCTTCGGAGCAGGAATCCCAAGTCCTAAAAAGCTAAGTGTTGCTTCAGCAAATATTGCAGTTGGAACAGTCAATGTGACATTTACTAAGATTGGCCCCATTGTATTAGGAATCATATGTCTTCTTAAAATCCAGGAGGTTTTTGCTCCCATCGCATTTGCTGCTTGGACGTACTCATACTCCTTGAGTTGAAGCACCTGCCCACGGACCAGCCTTGCCATTGGTATCCAACCTGTTATGGACATTGCAATAATAATTGCCCATAATCCTCTTTCAAGGACGATCATGACTAAAATGACCATAAGGAGATAAGGAATGGCATAAAGCACTTCCGCGATTCTCATCATAATATTATCGACTCTGCCACCGCGAATACCCGAAATACCTCCGTAAATAATCCCTGCTACAAAATCAATCAGAGCAGCCATTAGTCCAATAAATAAAGAAATTCGCGCACCATACCATGCTCGTGTAAACAAATCTCGTCCAGAAGCATCTGTTCCGAACCAATGCTCAGCATTCGGACGTAAGTTCTTTTTTGTAAAATCCTGCTCATAATACGTATATCCGTTTATATGGGGACCAATGATGGCCATGACCCCTATAATAATAATGATTATAAGCCCTAACATTGCTAATTTATTTTCCTTTAGGCGATTCCAAACGTCTCCCCAATAGGAAATACTTGGTCTCGCAATTCTCTCTGCTTCAGCATATTTCTGTTCAACTGGTGTAAACATATCTTCCGTTAGATTTGGTTGATTTTTCATTTGCTCTCCCCCGTTACCTTAATTCTTGGATCTATCCACGTGTAGGCGATATCAACAATCAGAATAAAAAGAATCAGGATGGCAGAATAAAAAATAGTCGAGCCAAGAATAACAGGGTAATCCCGATTAAAAATACTTGTTACAAACATTTCTCCCATACCAGGGATACCAAAGATTTTTTCAATAATAAAACTTCCAGTTACAATATTGGCTATCAAGATTCCTACAATTGTAACGACAGGTAAAATCGCATTTCGAATGGCATGCTTTAAAATAATCGACCCTTTTTTAAGTCCCTTTGCTTTTGCTGTTAAAATATAGTCCTGACTCATAACTTCAAGCATGCTGGATCTCATTAATCTCGCGATAAAGGCCATGGGCATCATCGCAAGTGATAGGGACGGCAATACGGTATGTGACCATGATTTCCATGTTGCAACAGGGAACCATCTTAATTCAACTGCCAGATAATTGATAAGAAAAGTTGCAAGAATAAAGTTCGGTACAGAAATTCCAATGATTGCGAGAATCATAGAGGAGTAATCAGGCCACCTATTTCGATAAAGGGCAGCAATAATTCCGAAAAGCAAGCCAAGTGGAATCGCAATCAGCAAGGCCTGTGTTCCTAAATGTAAGGAAACTGGGAAACCGTTCACGATTAGATCATTCACTGTTAGGGTTGAAGATTTATAAGAAGGCCCAAAATCAAACTGCAAAATAGAAAGTAGATAAAGACCATATTGTACATGTAAAGGTTTGTCCAAATTATAGTAGCTTTGTAGATTATTGTAGACTGCCTCTGGCATCGTTCCCTCTTGGGCAAATGGATTTCCTGGAATACTATGCATAAGAATAAAAGTTAGTGTGACGATCACCCAAAGGGTTACAACTGCTAGGACAATCCGTTTTCCAATATACTTAAGCATGTTATCCCCCTCTTAAATCTAAAGTGCTAGCCTTAGTTTCTATTTTATAAAAATCGGGGTATGCTAATTGCTAGCATACCTCGATTAACCTGATACTTAGTTTGTTATATCCGCATAGATGAACTGAGGATAACTATTAATTGGTGTAAAGATACCAGTTACATGTGGCTTCACAGTAAACGGTTTTGTATAGAAATAGATTGGGACAATCGGCATTTCCTCCATTAAGATCTTTTCAGCATCATGCATTGCCTTCATACGTTCTTCTTGATTCATTGTCGTTTTCGCAAGATTAACTAACTTGTCGTACTCAGCATTACTCCAGTTTGCGTCATTATATGGTCCATCCGTTACCCAAAGGTCCATAAATGTCATTGGGTCTACATAGTCACCAACCCAACCCGCTCTAGAGATTTGATAGTCTCCCGCTTTTTCACGGTCAAGTTTAACCTGGAATTCAACATTCTCTAAAGTAATCTCAACACCAAGGTTTTTGCGCCACATTTCTTGAACAGCTTCAGCTATCATCTTATGCCCTTCTGACGTGTTATAAGTTAATGTTACCGCTGGGAACTTATCGAGGCCCTCTTCAGCCAATCCTTCTTCCATTAACTTTTTCGCCTCATCAATATTTGCTTCAAATAGCTTACCTGTATTTTCTTGGAAGTCCCCTGCAACATCAGGAATTCCAGGTGGTACGACTGAATATGCTGGTGATTGTCCACCTTGTGCAACGTGTTCCACAATTGTTTCACGGTCAATTGCCATTGATAATGCTTTTCTAATCTTTGCATTATTAAATGGCGCCTTCTCCGTGTTTAAATTGTAATAATAAACAGAAAGGTCAGAACCAATTTCAAACTCAGGATTATTTTCAGCTTTTAGCTGACCAATTACATCCTGTGGAAGTGGGTAGACTAAATCCAATTCACCTGATTGATACATTTGCCAAGACGTGTTTTCATCATCAATAATGACAAATTGAACCTCATCTAGATTGATTTTATCTTTCTCGTAATAATTTTCATTTTTTGCAAGCTTCATGCTTTCTTTATGCTTCCACTCTGTTAATTTAAAGGCACCGTTTGAAACGTAGGATTCTGCTTCCTGGTACCAATTTGGATTTGCTTCCTGAACAGCTTTATTAATCGGATAGTACGTATAGAAAGATGTTAAGTCTAAGAAATATGGTGTAGGCTGTGCAAGCTTGACTTCTAACGTCGTATCGTCAACTGCTTTTACACCTACAGCAGCTTCAAGTGCTGCTAGATCAGCACCTTCTTCTGCCGAATTATATGCTTCTCCACCCTCTAAATAATAGAGTTGATAAGCATATGTAGACGCGGTCTCTGGATTCAAAGCGTATTTCCACGCATATTCAAAATCATGAGCGGTAACAGGGTCACCATTTGACCATTTTGCATCACTTCGAAGCTTGAATGTCCAAGTTAACCCATCCTCGCTCGGCTCCCATGATTCTGCCATACCGGCTACGATTTCACCTTCTGGTGTTTTCTTTGTCAATCCTTCAAATGCATGTTCAAGAATCCATGAATCATGAGTTCCTTGTGCAGTACCTGGGTGCAATGAACCAGGCTCCTCATTATTATTAAGGCGCAGAATCTTTGGTCCAGATGATTCCTGTTCGTTTTCTTTACCTTCCTCACTAGGAGTTGATGGCTTTTCTGGTTCATTTGACGTCGATTCACCACTAAAACAACCAGATAAAGCTAAAAAGATAGAAAGCAATAATACCAATCCAACTGAAAGCTTTCTTTTCAAAAAATTGACCCCCTATACTATTTTTTTGAAATCATATGATTTCTACATTAAATCTATAAAAAAAATCATCAAAATATGACACTAGCGATAAATTTCTTTTTATTTTAAGTGATAAGTACTAGTTTTCCTTTCATACTTTAATACAACGACCTTTTAAGCCGATAAAAAGCTTGGAGATGCTTTACCTGTAATCTAGTAGTTTGGTACACTTAAAGTAACAGTAGAGACTTGGAGTGATACAAATGAATCGGATTGAGATAACTGAGGTGTTACAAACGGTACCACTTTTTAAAGAACTAACAAGTAATGAACTTAATGAAATCGTGAACATTGCCCAATACCGGCAGTATAAAAAGGGGTCCCATGTTTTTATGCAAGACGACCCTTTAGAGAATGTTTATTTTATCTACCAAGGAAAAGTAAAAATATATAAAAATGATGTAAATGGAAAAGAACAAATTGTGACTGTCCAAAAGGACGGAGATATGTTCCCACATGTTGGTTTTTTCAGAAAGGGTAACTATCCTGCTTATGCTTTGGTGCTAGAGAATACAAAGGCTGTGGTTATTTCAATTTCTCATTTTGAAAACGTATTGCTACAGCAGCCACAAGTTAGCATCAAGCTCTTCAGGGTATTGGGTGAGAAAATAGTAGACCTTCAAAATCGTCTCGAAGCTCAAATATTAAATAATACATATGAACAAATTATTAAATTAATCATGCGCCTTTGTAAGTCAGATGGCGAGGAGATATCCAATGGTAAAATCATGATTACCACTCAATTTACAAATAAGGATTTAGCCAACATGATTGGTACTACCCGTGAAACAGTGAGCAGAACGTTAACAAAATTAAAGAAAAAAGAAATAGTGGAAGTTGATGAAAAAGGTAACATCATGGTCGATTTAGAAAGCTTAGAGGAAGAACTATTTATTTAAGTATTAAAGAACTGAGCCAAATTTAACTCAGTTCTTTTTTCATGCCCAAAATAAAAACATTTTGATATGTAATGAATATAGTGACAATAGATAATACGTCTAGGGAGGAGAAAAAAGAATGAAAGACGAAAGGTCAAATAAACCAAACCCAAAAGATGAAAATGAAGCATTCGGTCCACTTATGAAATCAATGAATGAGTTCTTTACCCAGCAACCTGTCAAACGACTATTAGATACGATAGACGAATTTTTCGAAAAACCATTCCCGTTCTCAACAATTCCCATTGATATGTATGAAACAGACACTGAGCTAATTGTTTCAGCAGACCTACCAGGAGTCAATAAAGAACAAATTGATATCGAGTACTCGGAAAGGTATATTACGATTACTGTTAACCATGTTGAAGAAATGGAAGAAACCAATGAAAAAAAACATTATTATGTAAAAAAGAATTCTTTCAACAAAGCAAGTCGGACAATTTCGTTACCTTACCCCATAAACACAAACCAAATTAAAGCATCTTATGTAAATGGTGTCTTAAAAATTCGGATCCCAAAGCCAAGAAAACGAAAAATCACAATTGATGAGAGCATGTGAAAATACATGCTCTTTTTTACATACTTTCTATCGAAGATTAGCATGATATGGCTAGGAGGTGTAATTATGGACAAAAAGGCAGGCAACCAAAAGTTACCTGATTTTAAGGAATTAAATGATCGAATCATTGCAGATGCCAGTGATGAACCAATGCTTGTGATTAAGACGAATCTTGACCCTAAGAATGCAACTGAGGAAAACCCGTATTTTAAAGAATCTCAATCAGATAATAGAGAGGAATTTACCTCATTTTTCGAAGAATCCTAATAGAGGATGTTCAAATAATTATGAAATGGTGATTAATCGTGGATAAAACGCTAGGCTATCTAATAGAATCAATTTCAAATTATGGTGATGAGAATAAGACAAGCCGTGCTATTCTTACAAAAATGATAAACAACCAATACGCATCTGAAGAAGCATTTGTAAGAGATTTAGATGAGGAAGAAATCGAATTTTTGAACAAAGTTTTACCTGAAGAAATCAATTACGCGATGGACGAAAAAGATTTTACACGTGTTCATCAACTTAATGAAGTATATGAATTGCTTTAGAAAAGGTGGATAAAATGGGAAACGGATTTACTACGAAACAGTATTCGAATACAAATGTCGAAGAAGTAAAACGATTGAATGCAAATTCTGGATTATCCTATAATGAAGCATTACAGCTTTTGGCAAAGCAGTACAATGAACAAAAGAAACCTAAATAAACCAATATAAAAAGAAAGCTGAAT
>NZ_JCAXEW010000016.1:0-138402 GCF_059759275.1 Ferdinandcohnia sp. GQ5 | reverse complement strand
ATTCATGGAAGACTTTATTTAAAACAAAAAAATGAAATCCACATTCTTCAAAAGAAGGATATTATTTTTATTGAACGTTCTGGGCGTTCAACGACCATTTATACAAAATCAGGACCGATTAAAACCTATCAAACGCTAGGTGAGCTCGAGGGAGAATTACGAGAAAGAGACTTCATTCGATCACACCGGTCGTTTATCATCAATATTCACTACGTAAAAAACTTTTCGCTTTATGCGAAGAACTCATATATTGTCACTTTCGAAGGCATCGAAGAACAGGCAATGATTACAAAAGAAAAAGTAGACTTTTTACAACAAAATTATTTTTAAGGTGGCGTAATACTTGATAATGCTTTATTGGGGAACAATCGTGGTATTGGGGGGTTTATGCTTTTATGCATTTTTATCACGACTTTCAATTTCAAAAAAATTGAATACTCTATTAGAAGAGGCCAAACATTTTGATGAACAACGTGCTCAATTCAATGAAACCTTTCGAGTCGTTCGAAGTGAACGGCATGAGTTTTTAAAGCATGTTTCCGCCATGCATTTTATGCTTGAAAATGGAAAGAACGAGGAAGCAAAACACTATTTGGATGAATTGGTTGAGGGCTATAAAGAAACAAACCTTTCGATAAAAGGTGAGCGTGGTGTGGTAGCAGGTATTCTCCATCAAATGTATCGCAAAGCAAGGGCACTTGATATTGCAATTGTATATGATTTTGATTTGCCACTTTCATCCTTACCTTTGTCTGATCAGCAAATTGTTACCTTGATTGGAAATCTCCTATCCAATAGTATTGACGCGTGTGAAGAATGGCAAAAGGAGCATAAAAGCCAATCCTTCCTTACTTTGCAATTTTATAAGCGGAGTGGCTTGTATATTTTAACATGTAAAAATAGTACACTTCCAATTCCAGCGTCCATCTTGGATCATTTGTTTGCAAGCTTCGGAAAAACGACTAAAGGTGATGGTCACGAAGGACTTGGTACAAAGTTGATTCACGATGTTGTCGATGATGCAACTGGATTTTTGGACTTTGTATGTAAAGACGAGGAATTCACTGTCAAAATAAAAATACCTGCAATAAAAGGAAATTAAAAAGGAGAAATCAATCCAATTGGACGATTTCTCCTTTTTTTAATTCTTTGCTAATGAAGGCTGGACTCCTTGCTTAGGTTTTTTCTTACCCGTAATATCTTCTTCCTGTTTCGCCCGTTTGATAAAGAACGCGAGGATAAAAGCAAGAAGTATTAAGAAGGTTGAAACGAAAAATGTGAAATTAATTCCTTCAAGCATGGCTTGTAATTGAATTTGTAAAGCTTGTGCCTCTGTAGGCTGCCCTTGAATATTCTTTAGTAAATTTGCTGCAGATGACTCTTCTCTTAGTGACATCAATGTAATTAAAAATCCTGTACCAATGGCAGCTGAAACCTGATTTAATGTATTATTAACAGCTGTACCATGTGGGTATAAGTTTCGCGGTAACTGATTTAATCCATTTGTTGAAACTGGCATAAAGACCATGGACATACCAAACATTCTCACCGCATGTAAAATCATAAGATACATATAGGAAGTATCAAAGGTAAGCTGGCTGAATAGATAGGTAGTTACCGTTGTGATGGCCAATCCCATGGTTGCCAAAATGCGTCCGCCAAATTTATCAAATAAACGTCCATTGATAGGTGACATAAATGCATTTAATACCGCTCCAGGTAAAAGTAAAAGTCCAGTATTCATAGGAGAAATTCCTAAGATCGTTTGCAAATAGATTGGAAGCAATAAAAACCCTGAAAACATGGCCATATTAACAACCATTGTAATCACTGAAGCCAACGCGAACATCGGATAACGATAGACCCCAAAATTAAGCATTGGAATATCAAGCTTTGATTGACGGATAATAAACCAAGTTAGCGAGATTATTCCAATTATAATGGATCCATATACAACCGGACTTCCCCACCCCATATTACCGGCAGAACTAAATCCATATAATAATCCACCAAATCCTATACTTGATAATATTAATGAGAAAAAGTCCAATTTTAGGATTACTTTTTCCTTTCTATCCTTCAGCATGATAAAGCCAAGAATGAACACGATAGCTGCAATTGGTGTGATGAAGTGGAAAAGCATTCTCCAATCATAGTGTTCAATAATCCAACCCGAGAGTGTTGGCCCAATCGCCGGTGCGAACATGAGGATTAATCCGAAAACCCCCATTGCTGTTCCCCTTTTTTCAACAGGGAAACTTACCAACATTACATTCATAAGTAGCGGCATCATAATTGCCGAACCTGATGCTTGGATCATCCTACCTGCTAGGAGGATAGAAAATACGTGGGCGGTACCAGAAAGAATCGTACCGATAGTAAATAATCCCATTGCTACGATAAATAATCGGCGAACGGTATATTTTTCGATTAAAAAGGCTGTAGTCGGAATTAAGATACCATTGACTAGCATAAAGCCCGTGGTTAACCACTGCACTGTCGATGGGTCAACCTTTAATTCCGTCATAATTGAAGGTAACGCGACATTTAATAATGTATTATTTAAAAATGAAATAAAGGCACCAACCATCAAGACGGCAAGAATACCGTATTGAGGGCGTACTTGTTTTTCGGAAAAATCCATTAAACTCCCCCCGCATTAGACGTTAAGTTCATAATTTTATACTACTGTTTTATTTAGCCATAAGATATATCTTATAACACGACTTTTTGGATTGCAATAAAAAGTATCTCAGTTTGGATACTCCTAGAACATACTAAGGTTATAGGTTTTAGATAGGAGCTCAAGAAGTCTTATTCCACCTATACTATTTCCCTTTTCATCTAAGGCGGGACCTAATATTCCAATCCCAAATTTTCCTGGAACAGCCCCCATTATCCCACCGGATACACCACTTTTTGCTGGTATCCCGATCTTTATGGCAAATTCACCAGAAGCATTGTACATGCCACAAGTCACCATAAATGTTTTACAAATGCGTGCTACATTTTTCGGCATTATTTGTTTACCCGTATCCGGATCGATACCATCAAGAGCAAAAACAACACCTATTCTAGATAAATCCAGGCAATTCATTTCGATTGCACATTGTTTTGTATAAAGATCAATGAGCTCTTCTACGTTTTCATCAATGATTTGATGTTGTTTTAAAAAATAACATAAGGCTCGATTAAGATGTGCCGTTTCATATTCTGACTGCGCAATTTCCTCATTGTAATGGATAGTGTCATTGTTTGCTAATTCACGAATGAATGTTAGTAATCGACGAAATCTCTCATCCACAGTGTACCCTTTTATCATGTGGGTAACTGCAAGTGCACCTGCATTAATCATTGGGTTTAGTGGTTTTGAGGGAACCATTGTTTCTAGCTTTCCAATCGAGTTAAACGGGTCACCAGTCGGCTCCATTCCAACACGTTCAAAAACATACTGTTTACCCCTATCCATCAAAACGAGAGCAAGGGTTACGACCTTGGATATACTTTGTAACGAGATTTTTTTTTCAATATCTCCTGCGGAAAAGCAACGTCCATCCGGAAAGTTAATTGCAATAGACAGGTCATTCTGATTTGCTTTTCCAAGTGCGGGTATATAGTCTGCTACACGCCCATCTTTAGTTATTTTACGCGCTTCTTTCACTAATTCCTTTAATTCATCATTTGATTGACAAGGCATTTTCATCACCACTAGTAGTCTTTACCAAATGTTTTTTTACTATTTATAGGAAATGAAAATAAATAGCCCATTCCCGGGAATGGGAAGGGCTATTGTTAGCTGCTTAACGCGAGATGTTGATACGCGATATCCATATTGTTTTTTAGTTCTTCGGGATTGTCGTGGTAAACTACTTTTCCTTTACTTAAAATATAAACATCATCTGCTATTCTCAAGGCAGTTGAGATATTTTGTTCTACTAGCAGCATCGACATTCCGGATTCTTTTAATTTTAAAAGGACATCCATCACTTCACTGACCATTAAGGGTGACAATCCTTCGGTAGGTTCATCAAGCAATAAGATTTTTGGATTTCTCATCAATGCTCTTCCGATAGATAACATCGATTGTTCCCCTCCACTTAAGGTGCCAGCATGAGATTTTTCACGTTCCTTTAAGCGTGGAAAATAGTGAAAAATCTTCTCTAGATTCCAATCTCCTTTTTTCAAATCAGCGAAAACGGTTAAATTTTCTGTTACGGTTAGGTTCGGAAATATTCTTCTCCCTTGGGGAACAATCCCAATCCCTTTTCTAGCAATTTGATGACTTTGAAGAGAGGCAATATTTTTACCTTCAAACAGGATTTCACCTTGTACTTTATTTACAAAGCCAATAATTGAATGCATGGTTGTTGTCTTACCCATACCATTTCTTCCCAAAAGGGTAACAACTTGGCCTTCTTTCACTTCAAGGTTCACTCCATGAAGGATGTGACTTGAGCCATAGAAGCTATTAACATCATTCAACTTAAGCATGTGCAGCCTCCTCCCGCCCTAGGTAAATTTCCTTAACCTCTTCATTTTCGCGAACCGCTTCTGGTGTACCATCTGCAATTAGTTTTCCTGTATGTAGGACAATCACTCGGTCCATATTACCGAACAACACATCAATATCATGCTCAATCATACAAATCGTTACTTCTCTTGGTAACTTATTAATTAGAGCAATAATCTGGTCGGTTTCAACCTGTGACATTCCTGCTGTTGGTTCGTCTAACAGTAGAATCTTTGGCTTTCCAGCAATCGCCATGACAATTTCAATTTGTCTCTGCACACCATAAGATAGCTCTTGTACCTTTGTATCGCTATACTGATTAAGATTCCATTCCTGTAAAAGGGCATCCGTTTCTTCATGCAATGCTTGATAATTTTTGGGACTTACCTTCTTCCACCAATGCGTATGCTCTTTCCTCATTTTCTGTAAAACAAGGCGAACATTCTCTTTCACCGTTAATCCAAACATTAGATTGTTCTTCTGGAACGTTCGCACTATTCCACTTTCTGTCCTTTTATAGTTTGGTACCTTTGTAATATCTCGGTCATAATAGGCAATTGTTCCACCTGTCGGGTTCAAGTCTCCGGCGATCATATTGAAAAAGGTTGTCTTACCAGCGCCGTTTGGACCAATTAATCCCACACGTTCTCCAACTGTCACATCCAACGTAATATCTTCAATTACTTTTAACCCACCAAAGTGCTTTGATAGATTTTGAATGGAAAGAATTGTAGTCATCACTTTCCCCCCTATCCATTTATTTTTGATTGCTGTTTAATTGGTTCAATCGCTTGCTCGACATAATCTTCCACTACAGGTTTTGGCCTTGTCTTAAAAATTCTCCCTGTCAGATTAGAGAACAGCCCTGCAATTCCGGAAGGAGCAAAGATCGTAAATAGGATGAAGGCAGTACCAATAATCATCATCCAGCTTTCTGTGTAAGAACTAATAATTGTCTCCAACACAACGATGAATGCCGCTCCAATAACAGGTCCCCAAAGTGTTCCTGCTCCTCCAACTAGCACCATGATCAGTACCGAACCAGACACTGTCCAGTACACATCTGTTGGGGCTACGAAGCCATTGAAAAACACATATAAACTTCCAGCCAATCCACCCAAAGTACCAGCAATCAAAAAGCTAATGTTTTTATAGAAGGTTGTGTTATAGCCAATCGACTTCATTCGGTCTTCATTTTCTTTTATTCCAATGAAGACGTACCCAAGTGGGGAATGAAGAAGTCTGTTAATCACGATCATAACTATTGCAAATACGACTAATACAAAATAATAGATAAACACTTGATTGGATAGGAGAAAATCTCCAAACAGGCTTGGAGAAGGAATACCTGATAATCCATTTGATCCACCCGTTACATCTGTCCATTGATAAATGATAGAGTAAACCATCTGGGAACAAGCAAGTGTTAGCATCAAAAAGTAAAATCCGTGTGCCTTTGTTGATACAAAACCTATTAAAATAGCTAATAGAAAGGCAAGCAGCATTCCAATTGCAATCGTTAGAAACACATTTGTAGATAAATGACTTGCCGCAAGACCAGTTGCATAAGCACCAGCACCGAAAAATGCAGCATGCCCTAAGGAAACCAATCCAGTCTGACCAACTAGGATATTTAAACTAATGGCGAATATTCCAAAGATCAAGATTTCCGTAAAAATGTTTACGTAATAGAGAGAAACAAAAAATGGAGCAGCAACCATTAATAAGAATAATACACTTCCTTTAATCCACTGTTTACCCATTTATGCCCTCCTTCCTATCAATCCTTGCGGACGGATAATTAATACAGCAGCCATCAATGCAAATGTAATGATTAAGCTTAGTTCTGGGACATAGAAACGACTAAATGTTTCAACCATACCCACTAAAAGGCTCGCAACAATCGTTCCGCTTACCGACCCAAGTCCTCCTACAACGAGAACAACAAGGGATAAAATGAGGATATTAAATTCCATTCCAGGGGCTACCCCTAGGATTGGGGAGCCAAGTACCCCACCAATTCCTGCTAGGAAGCTTCCAAAGAAAAATACGAGTGTAAAGACGAGGTGAATGTTGATTCCTAGCCCACCAACCATCTCCTTATCAGATAAACCTGCGCGGATAACTGCACCCCATTTTGTTTTCTCCTGGGTATACCAAAGGGCTACGGCGATGATGATTCCAACTACAATTAAAGCTAGACGATATGATGGGATCATATTCCCCATCACTTCGACCGATTGGCTTAGGAAAGCTGGTGGGGTTACGGTCATGATGTTTTTCCCCCAAATAATGGAGAAGAGATCATGAAAGATATACGCAAGACCAAAGGTCAACAATACTTGGGAAAGATGGCCAAGTTTATAGGTAGGCCGAAGTAGAATTACTTCTAAAATCAATCCGATAACTGCAATAATAAAAGGTACAACCAAGAGTGCAACCCAAAATGGTAATCCTGACTTTACAACGATTGAATAACCCATGTAAGATCCTAATAAATATAGGGAACCATGCGCTAAATTTAATACTCCTAAAATACCAAAGACGAGACTTATCCCACATGTGATAATGAATAGGAGAAACCCGTAGCTTAGCGCATTCATCAATTGCAAGACTAATGTATCCATTCCTTTCCTCCCAATCCGAAATGTGTAAGCGCCTTGCTCTGCCCGGACAAGCTAATGTTCTGTACCAAAAAAGTCGCTCTTTGACTTTTCTTGGAACAGGTTATAAGACCTCAAGCTGCTCAAAGCAAAGCTTTTCGCAAAATTCTCCCCAAAAGCCTATTCATGATAAAAACTGGCAATGCGCTGGAACTAGACACGGAAAATTTCGTTAAAATAGTAATAATATATTAGGTAACTAGAAAAGAAGGAGGCAACACTCGTTACCTTGCCTCCTTCTTTTATTATTTGCTTATTTTCCTGGGTCAACAACTTCTGGTACTGTGTCGATTACTTTATTTTCCGTCTTGTCACCATCAAGGTACGTTTCTACGATATATAAGTTTTGGATAATTTGATGAGTTTCTGGGTCAAACTTGATTGGTCCTCTTGGGCTATCCAGTTCAACCTTTGAAATTTCTTCTACTAGTTTATCAGGGTCTGAAACATCACCGTTTAATGCTTCAATCGCTTTTGCCATAATCGCAGCGGCATCATATCCTTCTGCTGATTCAATACTTGGTCTAGCATCGTACTTCGCTTCATACGCTTCAACGAACTTTTTGTTTTCAGGCGTATCTAAGCTATAATCCCAGAAGATTGAAGCAATGATGCCTTCAGGAGCAGTTCCTTGTTGTGGACGAGTATCTTCAGCAGTAAGCCATCCAGAACCAATTAAAGGAATCTTGCCTTTTAATCCATATTGCTCGTATTGTTGAACGAAGCGAATCGCATCTGTACCCGCAAAGAATGCATAGATCCCATCAATATCATCTCGATTCATTTTTGCTAGGTAAGAAGAGAAATCGTTATTTCCAAGTGGAGCGAATACTTCCTCAACAATTTCTCCACCTGCTGCCGTATAAGCATCCTTAAATGCTGCCGTAGCTTCATGACCAAAGGCATAGTCAGCAGCTGTTAAATAGATTTTTCCACCAATATTGTCATACGCCCATTGGCCCATAGAGTGTCCAATTTGGTAGGACGAGAAAGACGAGCGCCAGATATAATCACTACGCTTTGTTCTTGTTAAATCATTTCCTCCAGCATGAGAAACAAGGAAAGGTAATTTGTTCTTATCAACCTCGTCACGAATCGCATAAGCTACTGCGGTACTGATTGGACCAGTTAAAATGTCAATTTTGTCCTGCTCCATTAACTTACGAAGCTTACGTAAGGAAACTTGTGGGTCTGCCTCCGTATCTTCATGAACAATCTCAATTTTCTTACCAGCGACTTCCCAACCAATTTCATCAAAATAGAGCTCCATACCATTCTTAACATTTTCCCCAAGTGAAGCATATACACCTGTTGAAGGAAGTAAAGCACCAATTTTAATTGGCTCGTCACTTGAAGAATCAGTTGTTGTTGGTTCCTCATTTTCTTCTTTTTTGTTATTTTCTGTAGTTGTACTGATTGCCCCTGAGCTACATGCTGAGAGCAATAGAACAAATGCCAACATGATCAACCAATTTCTTTTTACTAGTTTCATAGGTAACCCTCCCTTTAATGGAAACGCATTCAATACTGACCCTCTTTGCTATACATTTTTTTAAACTAACAGGACTTTTGGATTATGTATGGATACCTCCTCTCCGGAATTCTTAGTATTTTGAATATTATTATAGTTACAACTATCTAAATATTCAATACATATTTTCAACTTCCATAAAAAAAACGTAATAAATTTCGCCGTAAATTCATGCAAAAAAAATGGAGGAGGGTTGGAATAAAGACTTACAATTTCCGTCTTTAATACCAACACGACCTCTATTTATCCAATACATACCACAAATTCAGTATTATAATAATAAACAAATTCTTTTTCTTTAGTTGAATTTAGCGTTTTTTATTTATTACGTTAATTATACTTCCGCGTCCGAAACAATTAGTTAGAGTCTTAATTTAAAACGTTGCATCTTCCCAGAAGCTGTTTTAGGAATTTCATCCATAAATTCTATAATCCTAGGATATTTGTAAGGGGCTAAGTTAGCTTTTACATAAGCTTTTAATTCGGCTTTCAATTCTTCTGATGGAGCAACCCCTTCTTTAAGGACAATACATGCTTTCGGAAGATCTAGATTATCCTCTGTCTTGACACCAATTACTGCGACTTCTAGAACGGAGTCATGTTTGAGTAGAGTTGATTCTACTTCAATTGGAGACACCCAGATTCCGCCTACCTTCAGCATGTCATCTGAACGCCCTGAATACCAAAAATATCCCTCTTCATCCTTGTAATATTTATCTCCTGTATACATCCACTCACCTTTGAGCTTTTTTTGATTTTCAGCGATATTTGCCCAATAACCACCAGTTAGGCTTTCCCCTTTAATAACTAAGTCCCCAACTTCATTCGGTTCTACTTCCACAAAATCATCGTTTACAATTTTCGCCTCATATCCAGGGACAGGCTTCCCTGTGCTTCCAGGACGAATATCTCCAACCCGATTCGAAATAAAAATATGTAGTGCTTCTGTTAATCCAATACCATCCAAAATATCAAGATTAAAGAGTTGCTTCCACTTGTTTACAAATGTGTCAGGGAGCGCCTCACCAGCAGATACACAAACTCTCACTGATGATAAGTCAGGAATTTTGCCTGTCCGCTCAACATAGTTAATCAAACTACCGTAAAGTGTTGGAACACCAAAAAAGATCGTTGGTTTTGTCTTTTCAAGTGTTTCAAACACTTTATCAGGCGTAGGACGATCCTTTAATAAAACTGTTGTTGCTCCAGCTCCTAATGGGAAGTACATCCCATTTCCAAGCCCATACGCAAAAAAGAGCTTTGAAGCGGAAAAGGTAACATCATTTTCATTTATCCCCAAAACTTGTTTCCCGTACGTGTTATATGCTGCTTCCATGCTTCGTTGATGGTGAATAACACCTTTGGGATTTCCAGTGCTACCAGAACTGTATAGCCAGAATGCAGGGTCATCCTTGACTGACAAAAACGACTCTAGCTCTGTTGAAGCACCATTTACCAGTTCATAGTAATCAATTTCATTTGTATCTACTGTCGTGTTTTCTGTGACGACGATAACATGCTGAAGGAAGACAAATCGATCTCTATTTGCCTTAATTTTGCTCCAAAGATCCTCGTGTATAACAAGTACTTTAGAGCGACTGTGGTTTAATAGATATTCATAATCCCCAGGCTGTAGCATAGTGTTAGATGGGATTGGAAGTGCACCAATTTTTATCGCCCCATAAAAGGATACAATATTCTCAACGGTGTCATGCATAACCATCAGCATACGGTTTTCATTTTCAACACCCAACTTCTTGAGAGCGTTACCAAATTGATTCACACGATTAAGAAGTTCTTGATAAGAGACTTGTTCATCTCCACTAATAATGGCTATTTTTTCCCCTAGTCCGTTTCGTACATTTTTTTCAATAAATCGATCGGCTGCATTGTACTTCGTTGCAATTCCCTTTAAATCCGAAGCTACCTTTATCACACTTTTCCTCCTTACCTATCTTATAGATAGAAAAAATTTAGGTTAGTGGAGGTAATCATTTACCTCCACTTTTTTGGAGTAATTCATAGTTGATATTTGATATAAGCACTGTATAAATAGTGCTTTTAAGCCGCAATGATGTATGAAAATGTTTGTAATTTTGTACCCATTACTCTATTATTTGGATATTATTCGGACATTTTACATTTATAATGCTGTTGGTATTTTTAATTATTAGCACTATGAATATAGTGCTTTCATACCTAAGGTAGGATGGCAACGTCGCCATCAGGTGCATTTTTATAGTACAAAAACAAACAGATTATTTACCTTGCCAATTTGGTTCGCGCTTCTCAATAAACGCACTTAAACCTTCTTGTGCATCTTGTGAACGGAATAGTAAGTTTTGAAGCTCACCCTCATAACGGATCGCTACGTTAAGTGGCATTTCTTTCCCATTCATAATTGATAGCTTAATATTAGATGTTGCATAAGTTGCGCTGTTTGCGATTTTTTGTGCATATTCTAACGTTTTTGCTCTTGTTTCTTCTTGTGGATATACTCGATCTACTAGTTTAATAGCTAATGCTTCTTGTGGTGTTAATGTTTCACCTGTGATATTTAAATCTAAGGCTTTAGAGTGTCCAACTTGACGAGCTAGACGCTGAGTTCCACCTGTACCTGCTAATACGCCAAGAGATACTTCGGGAAGTCCAATCTTACCTGCTTGGTCTCCCATAAAGCGGAGGTCACAAGCTAGAGCCATTTCTAATCCACCACCAACAGTATGCCCTTCTAAGCAAGCGATCCAAATTTGTGGTGAACGTGCAATTTTATCTAAAGTTTCGTTACAGAATAAGCAGAACTGTGTTTTAAAACGTGGCTCAGCAGATTTTAAGAAATTGATATTCGCTCCTGCTGAGAAGAATTTTGGCATATCACTCATTAGTACAACTACTTTAATATCATTGTCAAAACGAATGTCATCGATGGCTGCATTTAACTCTTTGTAATACTCAAGATCATATGAATTTGTTTTATTGACATGAATGTGAACTTCAGCAATCCCATCGGCTTTTTTTACAGTAAGATTTTTTGTTTCTACATTAATTGACATGTTTATTTACCTCCGTTTTCTTATTAGAAAATTATTTATATATACTATATTCTGAAAACATTTAATGGACGTTCTCCATTATATGAGACAACACTCTTTGTTTCTGAATAAAGATCAAGTGTTTCTACACTCAATTCTCTGCCAAAGCCTGATTGCTTGTAGCCACCAAATGGTGTTCCAGGGAAGGCCGAAATCGGGCAGTTTATCATGACAATACCTGCACGAATGCCTTCTGCAATTCGATGTGCTCTACCGTGATCTTTTGTCCAGACAGCTGAACCAAGTCCAAAAATAGAATCATTCGATTGCTCTAATACTTCAGCTTCATCTTTAAACTTCATGATAACAACAACTGGACCGAAGACTTCTTCCTGAGCAATTCTCATATAGTTTGTGACATTTCCGATAACGGTTGGTAAATACCAATACCCTTTATCAAATTCGCTGCCTTCTGGTCTTTTTCCTCCATAAAGAACTTCTCCGCCTTCTTCAATTGCAAGTTTTACATAGCCGTCTACTACTTCTTCATGTTCTTTAGAAATCAGGGCTCCCATATGTGTTTCCTTATCGAATGGGTCACCAACCTTTAGTTTTTGTGCCTTTTCAATAAATTTTTCGACAAATTCATCATAAATGTTTTCATGTACAAATAATCTTGAACGTGCCTCACAGGATTGGCCAGTGTTATAGAAGATTCCATAAATAGAACCCGCTACTGCACCATCAATATCTGCATCATCAAATACGATATTAGGAGATTTCCCACCTAATTCTAATGTCACACGCTTTAAGTTTGTCGAAGCTTTCGCCATAATATCTTTCCCGGTTTCTGTTTCACCTGTGAAGGCAACTTTATCAACACCAGGGTGAGTCGTTAAGTAAGGACCAATTACTGAACCACTTCCTGTAATAACATTCACTACACCTGCTGGAACCCCTGCTTCATGGCAAATATCTGCAAGCATATAAGCAGTAATCGGAGTATGTGAAGCTGGCTTAAGTATAACTGGGCATCCAGCTGCAATAGCAGGCGCGATTTTCCAAGCAGCCATCATTAATGGATAGTTCCATGGAATAATTTGCGCACAAACTCCTACAGGTTCTTTTACGGTGTAGTTAAAAAATCCATTTGGAACTGGATTCGTACGTCCGCCAAACGTTGTTATGGCACCTGCATAAAATTCAAAGTCTTCAATGGCTTGACCAATTTGCCCTTTGGCAGCAGCAACTGTTTTTCCACTATTTAATACTTCTGCTTCAACAAGGTCATTGAAACGTTCGCGCATGATTGCCGCAATATTATTAAGTACTCTTGCTCTTCTTGCTTGAGGCAATTTCGGCCACTTGCCGTTTTCAAATGCGTTTCTTGCTGCGTCAACAGCACGATCCACATCTTCCTTAGTCGCCTTTGCTACTTTTGCGATAACCTCACCAGTTGCAGGGTTATAAGTCTCGAAAAATTCATTATTACTACTATTTGAATATTCTCCATTTATCAATAGTTGGTATGTTTCTTTTAATTCTACCATCGATGTTGTTCACTCCCTACATTTTCTCTATAATCGTTGCAATTCCTTGACCAACGCCGATGCACATTGTGGCTAATCCATAACGCACATCACGTTTTTGCATCTCATGAACAAGCGTTGTTACAATACGTGAACCGCTGCATCCTAGTGGATGACCTAAAGCAATTGCTCCACCATTAACATTCACTTTACCCATGTCAAGCTCGAGTTCATTGATACATGCAACAGATTGTGCTGCAAAAGCTTCATTTATTTCAATTAAATCAAGGTCATCAACAGTTAAACCTGCCCTTTGTAATGCTTTTCTTGTCGCTGGAACGGGGCCGATTCCCATATAGTCAGGATGGACACCACTAACAGCAGATGTCACTACTCTAGCAATCGGCTTTAATCCAAGCCTTTGTGCAAGCTCCTTTTCCATTACGAGAATGGCACTAGAGCCATCATTAATACCAGATGAGTTTCCCGCAGTAACTGTCCCATCCTTTCGGAAAACAGGCTTAAGTTTAGACAGCGTTTCCAAAGTGGTTCCAGGACGAACATGTTCATCCTCCCTGAAAAGAAGGGGCTCTCCTTTTCTTTGTGGAATTTCAATCGGCACAATTTCATCATTAAATCTTCCACTTTGAATCGCTGCGGCTGCCTTTTGCTGACTTGATAGGGCAAGCTCATCTTGTTCTGCTCTTGATATTCCATATTTCTCTGCTACATTTTCAGCCGTTTCTCCTAAGCTAATTGGAGGATACATTTCATTCATGGTTGGATTAACAAGTCTCCAACCGAGCATCGTGTCATGCAAAGTTTGATTCCCCTTTGCACTTGTAACTTGAGGTTTCATCATTACATACGGAGCACGGGTCATACTTTCCGTTCCTCCTGCAATAAAGACATCTCCTAAGCCTGACTTAATCGAAGAGGCTGCCTGATTAACTGCCTCTAATCCAGAACCACAAAGTCTATTAACCGTTACTCCCGGAATCGAAATAGGTAGCCCAGCTAATAACAATCCCATTCTAGCAACATTTCGATTATCTTCACCTGCTTGATTCGCACATCCAAAAAATACATCTTCAATCAGATTCGAATCCAAGTCATTGCGAGCCATTAATTGCTTCAACACATGGGCTGCAAGATCATCAGGTCGTACACTAGTAAGCGAACCGTTAAGTTTTCCTATCGGAGTCCGAACTGCATCAATTATGACAGCTTCTCTCATACTGAAAGCTCCTTATTTTTGCTGTTTTGATAATGGTAAAAGCATTTATCGGTTTCTCCACCAATCCATCCTGCGTACACAAGCTTTCGAATAAGTGGAGCTGGGCGATAACGTTCCTCCCCTAATTCACGATATAATCCACTCAATACTGCAAATATATCATCTAGCCCAATTTCATTAGCCCATTCAAGTGGACCCATAGGATAATTTGTACCTTTTTTCATAGCAACATCAATTGCCTCAGCCTCTGCCGTTTGCTCTGAAAGTGCATAGGCCGCTTCATTAACAATCATTGATAAAATCCTTGGAAAGACAAAACCTACCTCATCCTCGACAACTTCAATTTCCTGATGAATGAATGAAAAAGTGTTTGTGGCAGTTTGCAGATAACTTGCATCAGCTTGTAATGGCAATGCCACTTCAATTAAGCTGCCCTTTCTAAAATTAGCGAAAGTCCCAAATCCTATTAATCTTTCAGGATGATAAAGCCATGAAGCAACCTCAGTCGCTGTCACGCCAAGGGTAGTCGATAGAATCAATGTAGTAGGTGAAACACTTGCCTCAATTTCCTCGACTCTACGTTTCTTTTCTTCCTTATCAAGATTCGTCGTTTCAATTACGACATCCACCTGTTCGGTCAAAGCTTTCGCATCAACCAAATGAACGTGTGGATTTTCTTGAAAAGAGTTGGAGAGTTCTTTTGCAATTAGGTTATCCCCTATGATAGCGACTGTTTTAATTGTCATAATCAAAGAACCCTCCTTTTGTTTTTCTTCCTAGGCTACCTGATTGGACCATCCGCTCTTGGTAGTAGTGAGGACGGAATCTGCTTTCTCCGTGAAATCCTTCATATACTGATTTTGTCGTTGCAAAATTAATATCAATTCCGATGAGGTCCTGCAATTCAAAAGGACCCATTTTAAAATTACCAGCATTCTTCATAATTCGATCGATTTGACTTGGCGTAGCGATCTTATCATTCATAATTCGCAATGCTTCATTATAAAATGGTCGTGCTACTCGATTCACAATAAAACCAGGTGTATCCTTGCACATCACAGGACTTTTATTAATTGTTTGGGCAAATTGGACAAGAGTATCAACAGTTGAGGAAGCTGTTTTTAACCCTTTTACGACTTCAACAAGCGGCATAATTGGTGCCGGATTGAAGAAGTGCAAGCCTGCGATTCGTTCCGGATTTGCGCTTTGGCCTGAAATTTCTGTAATCGAAAGTGAGGAAGTATTCGACGTCAATATCGAATCTTTCGAACAGATTTCTTCCAGTTGAGAAAAAATGGACCGTTTAATTTCCAGCCTTTCTGGCGCTGCCTCAATGACCAATTGACAATTGGCAAATGAGTTCATATCCGTTGTGATACCTAAGTTCTTTTTTGCTTTTTCTGATGTGGCATGGGTAATTCTTTCTTTGACAACTAATCTATCTAACTTTGACTCTATTGCCTCTTTCGCACGTGTTACAGTTGTTTCATCGATATCAAAAAGAATGACAGGGTATCCGTTTTGTACTAGTAATTGCGCAATCCCCGCTCCCATTGTTCCTGATCCTATTACACCTACTGTTTTTATTTGCTGCATACTATTTGGTCCTTTCTAGAGGATGTTCAAAAAGTCCTTTTGAATATGAAACATCGAAATTTCTGTGTTGGCTTGCTTCTCCATTCATCACGTATTAACTACTACGTCCGTGTACTAGGGAGCTACGCCGCCTTGAAATTTCGACGTACAGGACGTGCTAGTGTCGCCCAGACATGAGGACTTAGTCCTCTTCATCCACCTTTTTGAACACACATTCTATTTAGCCGCCTCTTCCTTTTGCCATCGAATGTATTCGAATACACTTTTACATTCATTACAATAGTATTGTCTTACTAATTGGGCTGTACCAAAGGATGAAATTTTCTTTACATCTTCAGATGAGCAAAATGAACATTGTGCGTTCTCTTTTTTAGCCAACATGTTGCTTTTCCACATCCTTTAAGACTTCCCCGAGTGTTGCATCGAAATTTTCTACTAATCTAGCATCCTTTGGAATGATGTTTTCAGTGACGAAATACATATCGTTTTCTACTTTAATTAACCATTCCTTCGCTTCTTGCGCTGTTTTTGAAATTGCTTCTTTCGTTCTTCTTGGAATTGATCCTTTATCGAGTAGAAGCTGATCACACCAACTCTGTGAATAAATGAGATGTTCTTGCTGCTCCTTTAACATTTTTGTAAAAGGAGGATTCACATTTGGATTATTTGCTTCAATCATGGCGTTCATTACTAAGTCAACAGCTACATTTGTTACGTAAATTCCAGCAATCAGTTCAATCCAATTCCCAATTTCAACATTTTGTTTAAATGCTTTTCCGGTTTGATGTTTTACTTCCGTCTTAATACCCGATAAATCGGAAACCCAGCGATATAGCAGTCTTGAATGGCCCAGTTCCTGCTGTGCCATCGCAATCGATGAAAGCGTACCTTCTAATGTCGGCCCGCTGATACCAATTTCAACTAATCGATCACCTAAAATAAATTTATTATCAGCAATTGTTTCACCAAGTTCTATTAATGAAATATGTTCCTTAGACATCAGTCTCACTCCTTTGCAAATAATGGTTCTGGGCTTCGTACACAAACAAGAGCTTCTTTTTTAACAACAAACATTTCTACCCAGTCTTCTTCGTCATAAATATGTTGTGCATAAATCTTTGCTAAATCATCATTAACTGCCTTGAATGTTCCCACATGAATAAGTTCATCTCCACGATTGATTCGAGTGAGAAGAAGGTAATCATGTTTTTTTGCAACGTCTACTGTCATGAACTTACCCCCCAGTGCTTTAATTTTTTCTTTCCTTCTTCACTTAGGTTTGCTGTCGTCCAAGGTGGATCCCAAACGACCTGAATCTTAACTTCCTCCACCTCTTCTTCTTTCAACAAACGTTCTTTGATATCGTTTTCAATCCACTGCATACATGCGCAACCAGTGGAGGTATATGTCATTTCAACTTCTAATTCACTTCCATTTTGGGTAATGTTATAAATTAGACCCATATCCACAACACTGATTGGAAACTCAGGATCCATTACTTCTTTAAGAGCATCCCAATACTTTGTTGTTTGTTCTTTTTGGATAATTCCACTCATGTTTATGCCTCCTCTGCTCTCATTGCTTCTAACTCCCAAACTCCCTTTTGAATGCGAGTCACAAATTCTTGGTTTTGAGGACCTCTCTGCTTAAAGCGCTCGATTGCACCTTCCCATGTATCCGGTTGGTCAGTTAACCATTTTTTGTTTTCTGGATCAAACTTACAAGGGAATGGAACGTCAATCATATATTTTCCTTGGTCTTCATCGTAATGAGCTGGAACTTTCACTCCGATTGACTCACAGAACGGAACAGCCGTTGACAACCATTTTTGTCTTAGTTCATCATTAGTTCGCCCTTTTAATCGATAATCCAACTGCGCTGAACGGCTCTTAAGGTTATCTGCAACACCGAAGAATTCGAGTGCCATTAGGAACATCCAATCCACAGCTTCTTGAACTTGCTTTGCCGTTTCTGGCTTCTTCATCGCATTTTTCATAATGATCTCGCCATTACGAAGGTGGAATAATTCCTCTTTATCAACCTTGACTAGTGCACGTTTCCAAGGCCCATATGAAGTGTGTTCGTATGCGTCACCTAAAAGCGTATATCCAGAACGATCAAATAGTCCGTTAAAGACTCCTAATTCAACCCAGTTGTCTAATTTAAAATCAAAAGCGTAAGGATTTTTCCATCGGTTGGCTGGTCGGTTGTAGAGCATTTCGTCAATATCTTCACCAAGGTCTTCCAGCAAGCGATAAGCGATATGAGCATGACCGATTTCATCTTGCATAACTGCTAGAGCTGTAATTTTATAGTTTAAGTTTGGGGCTTGATCGTAGACTGTTAATAATGGCGGGACACTAAGAAGTTCTGTATCTCCTACAATCGCGAGTGTTTGTTTTAGCGCTTTCAAATATTCGTCATTCATATCCTCCATGCGCTCCACAATAAATCCATTTTGAACCTTTTCCAGTAATACCTCAGCTTCTTTTATACTCATCAATGAACACCTCTTTGTATTACGTTTTTTTAACTATCGTTTATAATATGTAATATAGAATATTTTAAATTGTTTGTCAACATGTTTATAATGTTTTTTAGACGTTAAATTAAAATTCGTAATGAATGTTGATGTGGATTTTGTTTTGGTAATTGTTTTATATGCCCGATGGTTGGTGTAATACTAGAGGTTGTTCTTGGGATGAAGGGGATTGAGTGCGTGATGTTGATGAGTTTTCCTCTTTATCGAGGTTATGATGAGGGGTTCGTGCCGGGATTAGCTTTGTTTTCCTCTTTATTGGCGGGATGAAGGGGATTCGGCGCAGGAATTTGCTAGGGTTTCCTCTTCAGCGAGGTTATGAAGAGGGGTTCGGGCTTGGGGCAGCTTTGTTTTCCTCTTCATTGGCGGGATGAAGGGGATTGAGTGCAAGAATCTGCTCGGGTTTCCTCTTTATCGAGGGTATGAAGAGGGGTTCGTCCGGGGATTAGCTTCGTTTTCCTCTTCATCTGCGGGATGAAGGGGATTCGAAATAGTCGACCTTTTCGTTCTCCTCTTCATCTGTTATGAAGAACTTTACTCGCACCTACTCATTCCACACGGGCCTTCATCACTGCTATGAAGAACTTTACTCGCACCCACTCACTCCACACGGGCCTTCATCACAGCTATGAAGGACTTTACTTGCGCACCACTGCTCCACACGTGCCTTCATCACGGCTATGAAGGACTTTCCAAACGAGTAACTATTTCGCACAGGCCTTCACACGGACTTCTATCCAAAACAAAAAACCAAGATTGTTATTTTACTAACAATCTTGGGTTCCAACCTCATCTATCTTTGATATTTTCCTAGTATTGTTTCAGCATTGATCGTAAATAATAGGATCTTGCTTAACCTTTGCAACTCGGCCTTCGCGTTCTAAATAGTTTAAGTGCGCTATAGTTTCTGCAATAGCAAAACGCCATTGGTGAGGGTTGAGTTCTCTATGGGAGAACAAGACCTTCGCAATCTCATATGTCGTTTTATGATCGGCTAGGCTTTCAATATAATTGAGACGCTCCTCGTGATGCTGGATGAGTTCATCTATTCGTTCAGTTACATTTGGAACCGGTGAATGATGGGCAGAGTATATTTTTTTTATCGGATATTTCCTAACTTTACGTAATGAATCGATATATTCATGTAATGGATGCTGGCTAGCACCGGGCCATACACTAATATTCGGTGTAATTTTTTCAAGAATATGATCTCCGCCTATTAAGATACCTTCTTTTTCATGAAAAAAACATACATGACCTTCACTATGTCCAGGTGTGTGGATAACAGACCATTGTTGATCACCAAACTCAATAGTAGCTCCAATAGGTTTTACAACAGGTAGTGGAAGAACATTCTTATGTAATTTATTCATATGGTCAGCGATACCATCAGCTAAATCCTCAGGAACCCCATGTTGCAAAACCATTTCTTTCATTCTCGCAACCTGAACGCTCCCCTCACCCCATACACGCTCAATCATGGCTGCATCCACTTCATTCATAAAAAGGTCAGCACCTGTTTGTTCTTGCATCCAGCCTGAAAGACCAGAATGATCCGGATGGAAGTGTGTGAGATAAATTGTATGAACATCACCAAAAGTAATTCCTAAGTGATCAAAAACTTCTTGCCAAGCATCTCGCGCAGCTGAATAGTTTAACCCAACATCAATCAGACAATAGCCATCATTCTGTTTAAAAAGGTAACAGTAAACATACTTCATTGGAAACGGAACTGGGATCCCAATCCGATAGCCACCAAATTCAATTTTTTCAATATTCATGGCTCACCCCTATAATCAAAAGTGCCTTGGCGTATTTATACCCGATATTTTTAGGCCCACGATGTGGATCACAAAGAATTTGCCCGGGATGGCGATCTTATGCTCGAATAATATCCTCTAAAAAATCGTTGCATCCGCCGGAGGCTTAATTTTGTTCAGCCGGAGTTTCTCCACCAACTGAATTGTTACTTTTTTAATACATTCCTCAAACACTAAAATAAAGGACTTTACTGAATAAAATTAAATGTAGATTTCTCCAAAAGGATTGATTGCTTTATCACGTTCAATATGGATTTCACGATCAGGAGCTCCCTCAAAGACAGACTCAAAATAGCGGATTGACGGAATAGATAGCAGCTGATGTATATTCCAGAATAACTCTCTAGCCTTTATGCCAATCCATCCTTCAGGGAGTAAATCTCTTGGGAAACCTGGATCCTGGAAGAGGAATTTCCGATACTCATGTACCAACACAGTTTTCTCAATAAAACATTCCTCATCCTTTAATGTGTTATTTAAAGCCTTTTCACGAAGTTCCTCAAATTTAGGTGTAAACTTATCAATGAACGTTTGATATTCATCTCTTACCAAATTCAGGTCCCAACCGATATCAATGATACTTTGGTTATCATGGGAAACAATTGAGGATGATGTAAATAAAAACACATATTCTTCAATTCCATTTGCCTTAATCATTTCTGTTACTTGGTCCTCCACTGGATTAGGCGTCACCAATGTACTATTCGTAAGGTTGCCAAATCCGGTCCAAATTAGTTCTTTACGAATTTTATTTCGAATCTCTCGCTTTTCCTCAGGAAACGAATATGTAAGTATTCTCCACTGCTGATCCCAAATGTGGTTTTGAGTGGCATATACCCTATTTACCCCCTCATCAACACGGCCTTTTGAGGTAGCGGAATAATAACTCTTCTTTCCTACTTTTCGTACTTCCAATAAATGATTTTGGACCATCCGAAATAATGCGCCTCTTACAGACGATTCGGAGATCCCAAACTGTTTCATTAATTCAATTAAGCTACCTACCCAAATTTCTCCCCCATAATATTTAATATATTCACCATATAATGTAAACATTAAGGACCTTGGTTTCATAGAACGTCACCACACTTATTATTTTTCAATATTTTTACTTTCATTATAGAGGATTTTGGAGATTATGCATTAAAAAGTGGTCTTTTTCCTGATTCATTTGTGTGGAGTTCTTCTTTAAGAATGGCTAATACGTCATTTGGTATTGGAACTGCTTTAATTTCAGCTGGCGTTTGTTTTACCCACCCTCTAATTTCATATCCATGTCCAGTTCGTGTTTCTCCTCTATACACCTCATGTCTTAGCTTGATTGTTTTTGTTTTAATTTCCTCAACCTGAGTTTTAATGGTAATAATATCATCATATAATAATATCTTTTCAAAACTACATCTAGCATCAAGCATTGGCAAAATAATTTGACGTTCTTCTTCTAATGTGTTCGGTGACAATCCACAACTTCTAAAAAATTGATGTCCCGCAATGTCGAACCATTTAAAGTAATTTGGGTAGTATACAATACCTGCTTTATCTGTATCTCCCCAGTTAACGATGACTTGAAATTCATTTGATCTCACATTTCATCCCCCTATTAGAAAAGTGCAGGGCGCAGCTTATCGGCCACCAGTAAAAGACGCTAACAGAAGGTGCACATACATTCCGAAGCAATTGGTTTATGACCTAAGTACCGATGGCGCCGAAACTAGTCATTAGAAACTAAAAGGCTCGCGAAGGTCGCTGAGCCCTAAGATAATTAATTTGAAATTAGTAGGCTATTTTAAAAGAGCGATACCGGAATTTCCGGCATCGCTATGGATTCAGTTGACCTTATTTTCCACTCCAGTTAGCTTCACGCTTTTCGATGAACGCACTAAGGCCTTCTTGTGCATCTTGTGAACGGAATAATAAGTTTTGAAGCTCACCCTCGTAGCGGATTGCTACGTTAAGTGGCATTTCTTTTCCATTCATAATTGATAGCTTAATGTTAGAAGTTGCATAACTTGCGCTGTTCGCAATCTTTTCTGCGTATTCTAACGTTTTCGCTCTTGTTTCTTCTTGTGGAAACACACGATCTACTAAGTTAATATCTAGTGCCTCTTGAGGTGTTAATGTTTCGCCTGTAATATTCAGGTCAAGTGCTTTAGAGTGTCCAACTTGTCGAGCTAGACGCTGAGTTCCACCTGTACCTGCAAGTACGCCAAGGGAAACTTCAGGAAGCCCAATTTTACCTGCTTGATCTCCCATAAAACGAAGGTCACAAGCTAGAGCCATTTCTAAACCACCACCAACTGTGTGGCCCTCTAAACAAGCAATCCAGATTTGTGGTGAGCGTGCAATTTTATCTAATGTTTCGTTACAGAATAAGCAGAATTGTGTTTTAAAGCGTGGTTCAGCCGACTTTAAGAAATTAATATTCGCTCCTGCTGAGAAGAATTTTGGCATATCACTCATTAATACAACTACTTTAATGTCATTGTCAAAACGAATATCATCAATTGCAGCGTTTAATTCTTTGTAATATTCGAGGTCATAAGAGTTTGTTTTGTTTACATGAATGTGAACTTCAGCGATCCCATTAGCCTTCTTTACTGTTAATGTTTTTGTTTCATTTACTGTAGTTGTCATTCTTCATTACCTCCTAGAATTATGTATTACGTTTTTGAACCTTTCGTAATTAATTTCAAATATACTGAATCTTTTTTTAATTATCAAGCCTGTAAATTGCTCATTTTCGCAAGGAAACAATATCTTTTCTCTTAAATACTCTTTCATTCTATCTTTTTGAAGGTTTTTAAAACGTTCGTAAAAAATACGTAATTTTTGTTTTAGGATGTGGTATTATTAATTTAAATACATAAGCTCTATTAGAAACATGGATATCTTGATAATCAAGGAGGTTAAAATGAAAGGTAATAGTAGATTCAAGAATCTATACGGAAATCTAAACGTTAATACGATTAGTTCAGGTGTTGTTGCAGCTATTTTCGGGTGTACAGGCCCTGCACTGATTATTATCGGAGGTGCATCAAGCGGTGGTTTAACCCATGAACAAACAATCAGCTGGTTATTTGCCGTGTATTTTTTTGGAGGTTTATTGGGACTCTTTTTATCTTTAAAATATAAACAACCGATTGCAGGGGCATATTCAATTGCTGGTGCTGTGCTAGTGGCAGGTGCTTTATCACATTTTTCATTACAAGAAGCAATCGGTGCCTATCTTGTAGCAAACCTCATTGTTCTTATACTAGGTATAACTGGATTAATCGATAAGGTGATGAATTGGATACCAGTTCCAATCGTAATGGGAATGATTGTTGGTGTCATGATGCGATTTGCAATTGAGATGATTACTTCTGTTGAAGTATCCCCTCTATTAGCTGGTTCGGCCATCTTGGTCTATTTGTTATCCTCAAGATATATCAAAAAAATACCACCTGTTTTATCAGCGTTAGTGGTCTCGGTACTCCTTGCCATTGTCATGAATGAGTTTAATTTTTCAAATGTACAAAGTTCATTTGTGCTTCCTCAACTAGAACTTCCAACCTTTAGTTTTAACGCTATTATTTCTCTATCAATCCCTCTTGCAATCTTAATCATTTGTACAGAGAATGCACAAACTACAGGAATCCTAATGGCAAAGGGATATAAACCGCCAATTAGTGCGATGGCCATCTTTGGCGCAATTTTTGGTTTTATTGCCTCCTTTTTTGGAGCTCACGCCATCAACACTGCAGGGCCAATGACTGCTATTTGTGCATCTGATGAATCAGGTAAGAAAGAAGGCAGATATGCTGCTTCTGCATCAAATGGAGTTTTATTTGCAAGCTTCGGTATATTTGCAGCGCTTGTTGTTCCTTTTGTAATTGCGATGCCAGGTGTAATTGTGAGTACCATTGCAGGCTTAGCGATGATAGGTGTACTCTTATCGTCACTTAAAATTGCTTTTTCCGATACAAAGTTTCAGATGGGGGCATTTTTTGCATTCATTATTGGAATGTCTGGAGTAAATTTCTTTCATATCGGTGCCCCATTATGGGCGATTGTAGGTAGTGTTTTTGTCTCCCTTTTGATTGAAAAAAAGGACTTTGAAAGAAAGATAAAAGTAGAAAAAAATCTCAAGCATGGTGCATAGCATTCACGATGGATGTGTTGTAAATAGATGGACATACTAAACACATCCGAAAATCTCATGAGAGGTGAATCAACATGAACATTGATATAACATCTATTTATGACAACATGCCAGATTTTTCGAATCATATGGAAGCCAGAGAGTGGTTTAAAAATGAGTTTAAGGACAGATTTTTCTTAAGGACACATAGTGATAGCGAAGGAAAAATGACATATTTCTATCACATTGTCAAGGATCCAGAAACGTATCAAAGATACATGGAAAGTTTTGCAAGCAATGAGAAACGTGAAATTACGGAAATGTCAACATTTGAGAGCTACACAACCGTTGAAATTACAGAAGATGGCGATGTAAATATTACAATCTAGAAAGAGCCTCTTATCGGCGACAAACACGCGACGAACTCTTTCCTTAGAAATTTGTGACCTCGAGCAGGTGTCACTAAATACATGTAAAAAGGAGGTTTTCGATGTGAAACCTCCTTTTTATTCAGTCTATTTCTCCTATGACAGCCACTTTAGACCTTATTGACTTTTTATGAATAAATTCGTCCATATCAACTTTATTAATTGGCCGACTGAATAAAAAGCCTTGTATCTCGTCGCAGCCCATGTTCACAAGGATATCACATTCATTCCAAGTTTCTACACCTTCTGCCACCACGTTCAACTGAAGTCCATGTGCAATATCAAAAATCGATTTTACTAATAACGCTTTTTTCTCATCTTTATCGATATTATGAATAAATTGTCTGTCGATTTTTATTTCGTCAATTGGAAGCTTCAATAGCTGGTAGAGAGACGAGTATCCCTTTCCAAAATCATCAATTGAAATTTGAACTCCTAGCTCTTTCAGTTTTCGAATCCGATCAGCAACATGCTGTTGATTCGTAATAAATACACTTTCTGTAATCTCAAGCTTTAAATATTGTGGCTCTAATCCAGAATCTTGCAATGCCTTATTGACCATTGAAACAAGATAATCTTGTTGAAAATGTTTGGCCGATAGGTTTACCGAAATCGGAACATGAAGAAGGTTTTCAAGCTGCCATTGTTTATTTTGTCTACAGGCCTGGGTGAGAGACCACTCATCAACTTGCGAAATGAGACCTATTTCTTCAGCTACACCAATAAAAACTCCAGGTGAAACCACCCCTAATATGGGATCATTCCAACGAATCAATGCTTCAATACTTGTGATCTTACCTGCCATTGTCTTCGGCTGATAAAATTGTTCAAACCGATCCTTATCCACTGCAGTACGCAGAGCATTTTCTATTTCTAAACGCTCTTGAAATTTATTTTTCATGGACCCATTGAAAAACTGAACCCTATTGCCACCTTTCTCCTTCGAGGTGTACATTGCAATGTCAGCATATTTTACTAATGTATCTAGATCTTTACCATCTTCCGGGTACACACTGACCCCTATACTTGCAGTTATATAGTGATTTTGACCCGCTATTGTATAATAGGATGAAAATTCTTTGACAATCATGTCTAATGTTTTATCTATCTCATCTCTGCTATCAACAGAATGGACAACAACAAACTCGTCCCCTCCAAGTCTGAAAACCTGTCTAGTGTCTTCTTGCAACTTCTTTAGCTTGTTACCAGTTGCTTTTAGAAGTGTATCTCCTGCATCATGACCTAATGTATCATTGATTTGTTTAAATTGATTGAGGTCGATAAAAATAATCGCAAACATTTGGTCATGGTTATTTCGAATTAATTCACGTACATATTTTTGGAAGAAATAACGATTGGGTAAGTATGTTAAACTATCATAAAAAGCAAGTTTATGAAGCTTGTCCTCGGATTCCTTCAATCTTGAAGTTTGTTCTCTTAGAATGTGGTTCATCTCAATGCTCTCTTGAAATAACTCCTTTAGCTTATCAGCCATTTTCTTTAAATTTTTACTCAAGATGCGAAGTTCTGATATTGAACCTTGCGGCCATTCAATATTTTCTAAAGAACGCAGCTTTTGTGGTAATCCTGTTGTAATTGTTGTCAGTTGCCTTAGGTTATTCGTGAGCATTCTGCTAACAGCCATTACAAACAATATGGCTGAAACTGCTAGAATGAGTAAGTATTTTAGTTGGTCGAGAGAAATATTAAAAATTTGTTGTTGATACCCAGCGATTGGGTACTGCAACATAATTCGGTATGAATCCGTATCTCTTATATAAAAATAAAAAGCATCGTCCCACCTTGTAATCGGCTGCATTTCATTGTTAGCTACCGGTAAAGCCTCAAAAACATTAGGTGAAATCTTCCGAATTTCATACTTATTCGGATCAAAATCCGCCAACGCTGTCGATGAAATGACATGATTTCTATTGTCCAATACCGTAATATCGGTATCTTGGTTCTTATTTTGCCATAATATTTCTTCAATTTGATTAATGTCGATACTTCCGTTTGCTTTTTTTAGTTGATACAGGTCGTTTTCTATCCGATTTGCTCTCGTTTCACTAACATTAACTAAGTCCTTCTTAATAACTTCAAAGGTGTTTAACGTATTTGTAACTACACTAATAAAGAACGGAACAAGAATTGTTAAAATGGTGATTTGGGATAAGAATTGGTGTACTGATACATTATTTTTGCTGATTCGTTTATTTTTAACAAACTTATAGAATGGGAAATAAGCTAGCAACATATCTGCAACTAATACATTAAAAAGACCATTTGCAACATCTTTACAGATTTGAAAATAGAGTGCACTGCCTGACAGTGATTCTCGACAGAAAATAAAGAGCAGGGCTATTCCTATAAAAGTCCAGAAAAAAAAAGTCAACGAAAAACATTTTTGCTTTTCGCCCTCTTAAGAAAAAGGCTCCAACAAATATGACTTCAACAAGCATGATCACTGCATAATAGGGACTGTTTGAAAAAAACATGGCAATAAAGATGGCAATTAAACTCGTTACAATCGCGGTGGTATAGCCAAAAATGCGAAGTATTAAAAAAACTGAAATACTCGCAAATGTAAAAGTAATTCCATAAAGTAACGTTAATTTGAAATGAGAGGCTAATAATACAAATCCTACCAGGGTTACTAATAGGATTAAATCCGTATTTATCTTGCCTTTAATCTGCAAAAATCCTAGCATAAAGTCTCCCCTGATTTATTTATATGTAAATCGATATTTTCTCTGTGGTTATGATAATAATATCATAAAATCTACATCTTTTTTTCAGTTTTTGTTTAACCAAATCATACAGTCTCAACTCAGATCAAAAGTCAGGATTATTGGCAAAAAGTAGTAAACTCTGTTAACCTAATATAGCTAAACTTTTGTGGGAAAACTATGTTTACATAAAAGTTAATGTAAAAGAAAGGGTTATATGATGAAGAAAATATCAAATGTTTTTTGGATTTCGGTTGCTATCGTTCTTGCAGCTGTCATATTTGGTGTTGCAGCACCAAAAAGTTTTGAAGAAGTAACAGGTAATATTCAATCATTTATTACATCAGCCTTTGGATGGTATTACCTTATTTTAGTCACAATCATTGTGATATTCTGCGTTTTCCTTATTTTTAGCCCAGTTGGGGCAATTCGATTAGGAAAACCTGATGAGAAACCTGAGTATTCAAATATATCATGGTTTGCGATGTTATTTAGTGCTGGGATGGGGATTGGACTTGTCTTCTGGGGGGCAGCAGAACCTCTTTCCCATTATATGACTCCCCCTTTAGCAGAGGGTGCTACAAACGCTTCCCAAAAAGAAGCGATGCGCTATACATTTTTCCATTGGGGAATACATGCTTGGGGAATTTATGCACTCGTTGCACTCGCCTTAGCCTATTTTAATTTTCGAAAAGGTGAACCAGGTTTAATTTCAGCTACATTAAAGCCTGTTCTAGGTAAAAAAGCAATGGAAGGAAAACTTGGTACCTTGGTTGATGTACTAGCCGTATTTGCAACGGTTGTAGGTGTTGCGACAACGCTAGGGTTTGGTGCAGCACAAATTAATGGGGGGTTAGCTTATTTACTTGATATACCGATTAGTTTCTTCATTCAATTAATCATTATTGCTGTTGTTACCGTCTTATTTATGATTTCCGCATGGTCTGGATTAAGTAAAGGGATTAAATATTTAAGTAATGCAAATATGATTTTAGCACTTGCCCTTCTCATTTTAATGTTTGTAGCAGGTCCTACAGTTCTGATTCTTGATATGTTTACAGATACACTTGGTGGATATATACAAAATATTGTACAGATGAGTTTTAGAATTGCTCCACTTAATGAAGAACACCGTTCTTGGATTAACGGTTGGACTATTTTCTACTGGGCTTGGTGGATTTCATGGTCACCGTTTGTAGGTATTTTTATTGCCCGTGTCTCAAAGGGAAGAACAATTCGACAATTTATTATCGGTGTTTTATTGCTTCCGGCATTAGTAAGCTTTCTCTGGTTTGCAGCATTTGGGACTTCTGCTGTAGAAGTTCAAAAGGAAGGAAACGTGGATCTCTCACAATTTGCTACAGAAGAAGTACTTTTTGCAATCTTTAATGAATCTTCTCTATCGGTGGTTTTATCAGTGGTTGCGATTATACTTGTTTCAACATTCTTTATTACATCTGCGGACTCAGCTACATTTGTACTTGGTATGCAAACCACATACGGTTCACTAACACCCCCAAATACTGTAAAACTGACTTGGGGAATCCTTCAATCAACAGTAGCTGCTATTTTATTATATAGCGGTGGTTTACAGGCATTACAAAATGCCCTTATTGCAGCAGCTTTCCCATTTTCAATAATAATGGTGCTGATGATGATTTCACTATATCGTTCATTAACAAAAGAGAAAAAAGAACTAGGTTTGTATTTGAAACCAAAACCTAAGAAAAAATCTCCTGCTCCTCAGCAGTAAAAATCAAAAAACCGGCATTGTGCCGGTTTTTTTGATTTGCAAAATCTTTTCGGTTTCACTTAGTAACTAACCCTTGTTTCCATGATTTAACCCCATCATCTTCTACAAATTCAATGATGACATCAGTCACTCCATTCATTGCTTGGATTTTTTCCTCAATGCGTTCTTTTATTTTAACAGCCTCTCTAACAGTTATATTACAGTCTATCTCCAGCTTCATTTCGATATGGAAATCCTCTCCTTCCTTCATGGCAAACAATGCGTTTATATCTTTAATTTCTGGATTTGTATAAATAAGCTCAGCAATTTTGTTTTCTAGCTCTTCATCCGCTTCACCAAGTACCCCTTTGGCATTATCCAAGAATACTCTGCCCACTACGTAAAACATCATTAATCCAATTATGATTGATGCAATTCCTTCTGCGGCATGCCAACCCCCATAATAGGAAAGCAGAATTCCAAAAATTGCAATGACTCCACCAAGGGTTGCGACTAAATCCTCCATGAATACAAGTTTCGTGGCAGGTGTAGCTCTCCCTAAATTGTTGAAACTTTTGCCGATTGCTGCAAATCCTTTAGCTTCAACCCGTGCCTCATGTAAAACTTCCTTCATCGCCTTAAAAAGAACATAAGACTCCAAAATTACAGCTAACCCTAAAACAGACAGATTAATGGCAATCCCACTCGATTCGGTTGGGTGTTTAATATGATGATATCCCTCTTTTATTGTTTCATAACTCATAATCCCTACAATGATCACGGCACCGAGTAAAACCAAATTAACAAGGCGGCCAAAACCGTTTGGATATTTTTCGTTCGGCATTTTTTTACTTAATGCACTACCAATGTATACGAAAAATTGATTGGCTGCGTCACCTAGTGAATGCATTGTTTCAGCAAACATCGCGACATTCCCCGTGAAGAAGTATGCAACTCCTTTAATAATCGCAATTATAGTATTTACAATAGAAGCAATCAAAGATGACTTATTTCCGTTCTTTAATAAACTTTGCTTTTTTGACATAAAGACCTCCAAAGGATGATTCTTTTGGTAATACTTGTAGTATTTATTACTTTTGAAAAATTTATCAGAAGAATTGCGGTAAATCTGGAATGGATGTGTTTCCGCATACTTCCATTTCGGGCCAGATTTAAACCCTTCCGGCGGTTTCTCCGTAAGGCCGACTATGTAAAGGGGGTATTGATGGAAGAAGTTAGCTGGATTTCGGACAAAGTTACTGATTTATCGGACACAACACTCTAGATATCGGACATAATCCTGATTTTATCGGACATAACTTTTAAGATATCGGACATAGTCCTAATTTTATCGGACATATAGCCCGATTCGGAACCAAAAAAGAAAGCCTTCCGGAACACCCGGAAGGCTTTAGCTTATCTTTATTCTTTTACAAGTAATGCAACTGCTTCAACGTGCACAGTATGTGGGAATAGGTCCACTGGTTGAACCATTTTTAGGGTGTATCCAAAAGGCTCAAGTTCTTTAATATCCGTTGCAAAAGTCTCTGGGTTACAAGAAACATAGACAATTCTTTCTGGCTGTGAGCGACCAATCCTTCTCATTACTTTACCGCCGGCACCTGAGCGTGGAGGATCAAGTAAAAGTAACTCTGGTCGTCCAAAACTCTCAAGCAATTCATCAATTCCTTTTCTTGCGTCCTTAGCTAAGAAATACGTGTTTGATAAACCATTATCTTTTGCATTGCGTTTTGCAGACTCAATTGAGCTTTCAACAATTTCAATACCTGCAAGCTTTTCAACACGACTGGCAAATGGTAGAGAAAATGTTCCAACACCACAGAAAAGATCAATCATTTTTTCTGTTTTCTTAGGTTCCCCCATTTCCACAGCTAGGTCTACTAACTTTTGAGCTTGCGTTGGGTTTGTTTGGAAGAAGGTGTCAAACCAGACACGGAAACGATATCCATCCATTTCCTCATAAATGAAATCACGCCCCGCTAATACATGCGTTTCTTCAGATTGAGTTCGGTCTGCCCAGTCCGTATTTTCAAGCCAAAGTAAGCTTTTTACTTCTGGGAATTTTTCTTCGATTCGTTTCACTAAATCATCTGAGGCATGTTTAAGATTGCCTTCTGGCGCCTCAGTTGCAAAAATGGCAAGCATGATTTCACCAGTAGCAAATGATTGTCTCACCATAAGGTGTCGAAGAAGACCTTCATGCTGATCTTTGTTATAGCCAGGTAGCTGATGGTCTTTTGCCCACTGTGCAACTTCCATAGCACCTTCCACCATTTTTTCACCTGCAATTAGGCATGTTTCAAGGGAAATGATCTTTCGGAAGTTTCCTTGTTCATGTAAACCTAGTGACCCCTCAGGAGAGAAGGTAAATTCCATCTTATTTCGGTAATGCCATGGCTCGTCCATTCCAATGGTATCTTTAACAAGGTCCGGATTAAAACCTTGTGATTCAACTTGTCGCTTTACATAATTTGTTTTGTACTGAAGCTGTCCCTTGTAATCCCAATGCTGCCATACACAGCCACCGCATTTTTCAAAATGAGGACAGGGTGGTGCAAGACGTTGTTTATTTGCTGCTAGGATTTCCTCAGCCATCACCTTTCTTCGTTTACGATCAGGTTGGTCTACCGTTACACGAACCTGCTCACCAATTAAGGTTTGCGGAATCGTGAGTTTTAGCTTTTTTTTATTACCGTGCTCATTTTCACGCCACACGACCCCTTGACCTGATCCTTTTTCATCTAACTTTTTAATCTCAACAATCATCGTTTCTGGTTTCGTTACTGCCAATTATTGTTCCTCCCTAGGTAAACCTTTTTGTCTATATTCAAGTTAATAAATCTTGTCGTTTTCAGGTTCTGAAGAAATATAAGTATAGTCCATTTCTATCCTTTTTTACAACATACTAACCAAGTATAAAGCACAACTCATAAATTTGGAATTCCTACACCCCTAGAAAGTATTAACATTCTGCCATTTATAGCTGGAGTCCCTCCTAATTAGAATAGCAAAAGAGCCTCTGGCCTTCTTCACAAAAGCAAAATAACCTGTTCTTCAAAAGGACAGGTTTCGTTTATAAGTAGGATTTTATGTATTTCCCTTTACTATTGCAACACCTAAGGCATGGTACTCCCATAGAATATCTTCTATTTGCTTTGCTTGTAATTCATCACAATCGATGATAAGAATGGTTTCAGCAATTTTACCATTTTGTGACCTCTTTTTCTTTTTATATACAATCTCTACATATAGTCTGATTGTAAAGCCGATCATAAATCCAACTACTGCACCAATTAATCCCCAATAAATTGGCCCCCAAGTTAGGTTAAATCCAAGGCTTGCACCAATTACAGCAAACGCCGTAGCAAGTGCCGCCCCAATATCAAAAAGAGTGGTGCCATCCGATTCTTTCAATGTATCAAATAGTCTTACGTCTTCTTTTGGATTATCAAGCGGAACCGCAAAAATATTTTCGCTCTTTATCCCCTTTTTCTCTATCTCCACGATGGCAATCTCTAAATAATCATTATTTTTAAACGTTGCAAATACCTGCATTCATTTATCACTTCACTTTTTGTCCTTTGAGAACTTGAAATTGACTTGATTGGTAATTTTCTCTTAAGAAATTCCGTTGATCCCTTTCGTATAACTTGTTATTTTCAACTGCATTAATGTATGAATCATAAATAGCAAAACCAAAAACTGATGGTAAAAACAAGAACCACTCTGGATCTAAAACTTTTGTAGCTTCGTTTACTTTACCTAAGAACAATAGAGAGACAGCTTCTAGAGCATGTGAAAAGTAGAAAAAAATTACACAGCAAATAATGAGAAAGAAAGCCGTAATCGTTTTATGATTATAGAGGTGACCTAACCCTGGCATGAACAATGACCATATAATAACTAGGATTGGATTTCTTTTATCCAAATAGTTGATACCAGCAGCCCCCATGCTAAAAGTGTTAAATCGATGGTTCTCATGGTCGGCAAGTATATACATATTATTAAGATCAATTGTTGATCGGTAGCTGTCCCAAATCCCAAAAATGTAGACAGGTATGTACATAAGGAGCCATCTCGTGTCCAAGATGTTCTTGGCCATTTCTATATTTCCATGAAATGAATGAATCATTGCAAGGTTTACGTTAGCATTAATATTTACAATAACTTCCCAAATAATTAGCAGGTATCCACGATGATATTTGTCTAATAGCAAATGGCCAAACCCCGGAAAAGCCGCCGACCACCAAGCAATAATATATGGGTTCCTCAAGTGAATGATAGATGTACCAAATATACTGACATTTGCTATATAACGTCTTGCCGAATTATCATTCGTGTAATTGTTCATGACGTGTAGGTTAGCCTCCATCCGCTTGTTCCAATTTTATAAAGCCAGTATAAGAGGTAATCTTCCCCAACCTAAATCGAAATATCTAAAATGAAGATACGTTTAGTAGAAAGTCATTCGTGGATGGTGAATACTTCCTTCTTTGTTGTTAAATACTAATTGAAAGTATTTGCACTTTATACGGGGTTAGGTGGAGGTATGTTCTGGAAAAAGAAGGATTTTAAACAAACTGTTAACAGTTATGAAACTGAAGAAAAAACCATTGAGGAAGTATTTAATAAAGCAAAAAAGTCGAGTGATTTTACAACAATCACACCTATTGAGAAAAATAATAACATTTCATTAAGTTTTTTTAAAACGTTAGTTGATTCTAAAACGCTACAACAGTCCCTTTTACAGAATTTAAAAGAAAATATTTCTGTTGTAGAAAAAGTATCTGATTTGAAAAATATTATCCCAATTGAGGATATGGTAGTTACGAAGGATCCAAAGGAAATTGAAAAGGCACTTCATGAAGGTGCAACAGTTATTTATTTTAAAAATCAAATGGATGAATTTGCTCTACTTAAGATTGGGAACGCAAGACTTGGTCAACGGGAAACAAATGACACACAAAATGAATTTAGTGTGATAGGGCCAAAGGTTGGATTTATTGAAGATATTGGGACAAATCTCCATATGCTAAGAGAGCATCTTCATTCACCAGATCTTATTTTTGATGAATTAGTTGTTGGAACAAGGACACAAACAAAGGTTGTCATTGCTTACATAGATGGTGTTACGAATCCTGAGTTTGTAAAAACTGCGACACAGAGATTACAAAACCTTGATGTTGATGCTATATTTGACAATACTCAGCTGGAACAATTAATTTCCGATCATTCCTCATCACCATTTCCATTATTTGTAACAACAGAAAGAATAGATCGGACTGTGGGATCGCTTTTATTAGGACAAGTTGTCCTAATTACCGATAAATCCTCCTATGCTGTAATAGGACCCGTAAATCTCATGGATTTTTTCTCAAATCCAGAGGATTTTTATCTACCCTCTTTAATCGCATCTTTTTTTAAATTAATACGGATTTTTGGAATGCTTTTTTCTATGTTTGCAACATCCTTTTATGTTGCGATTCTAACATTCCATTTTGAGGTTATACCAAAAGACTTGCTTGGTCCAATCATTAACTCAAGAGCCAACGTTCCCTTTCCACCTGTCATTGAAGTTTTGTTCCTAGAAGTAACAATTGATCTTCTCAGAGAAGCTGGAGCTCGTTTGCCCACAAAAATTGGACAGACACTTGGAATAGTCGGAGGAATTGTAATCGGACAGGCAACTGTGGAAGCTGCACTTACCAGTACCATTTTGTTAATCATTGTTGCACTCTCAGCCTTAGCCTCTTTTACAACGCCAATATATAAAATGTCAACTGCTGTAAGAATGTTAAGATATCCTTTTATTTTACTAGCTGCCATTTGGGGTGGTTTAGGTATTTATGTAGGGTTACTTTTTATAATCGGACATTTGTCTCGACTCAAGTCATTAGGGGTTCCTTATATGGTCCCCCTCTATCCCTATCGTAAAGGCTGGGCACTTGGTTCTTTCATAAGGCCTAGTTTCGTAAATCTTAAAAAACGTCCATCGTACTTTAGACCATTAAGTAACAAACGATATACTCCAACCCCATCCCAAGATTCAGAAGATGGACTGAACTCAGAATAAAATTTTCTAAAAAAGAAAGCAGAGATTATATGGGTAAACGGAGAAAAGGTAGAATACTTGTTATTATATTTGTTTGTATCGGATGCCTAGTAGGATGTGCAAGAACTAAGATTGTTGATAAGTTGAGTATTATACATGTATTTGGTTTTGATTTAGACGAGAACGGGAATATGGTTGGAACTGCCTTGTATCCTGAATATACCAAGAGCAAGTCCAGCGATAAAATTCAATATTTAGAAGAGAAAACAGATGCAGTTGCGCTATTAAGACCTAAAATGTCAACACATACAAGTACCCCAGTAGCCTTATCCAAAATTAGGGTTATAGTGTTCGGTAATGATTATGCAAAAACTGGTGTTAACGATGTAGTAGAACGACTTCTTTTGACACCAGAAATCGCGACCAATATACAAATTGCTGTTTCTACCCACAGTGCCAAGGAAACACTTAACTCCCTAAAAAAGGGTAACCTGACGCTAGCTGATCAAATCAAACAAAACATGACAGGACAACAACTTCCAAAGATGAACCTGCATGTTTTTTTAAACCATTACTATGGAGAAGGAATGGATCCGTATGTACCAATGATAACGATTGACGAGAACGATAAGATACAGGTTGATCGAGTTGGTATTTTTAAAAATGATAAGCTCAAACTTCACTTGGATGAGAAAGAAACCTTTACTTTTTCGATTTTAGAGGATTATCGAACACAAGCCATATATGAAATTGTCCTTGACGAAAAGGATCTGAAAGAAGTCATTGTGATTCAAGGGTTTCGAAATAAAAGGAAGTGGGAATGGGTAAAAGATAAGCAGCAATTAAATCTTTCTTTAAAGCTCACATGGATAGTTACACATCATCCGGACCGTTTCAACTTAGAAAATCCACATGATCTTGAAATGATTAAAGGTTTAATTAAAAAAAATGTACAAGAAGATGTCGAGGAACTCTTAAATAAGTTCAAAGAAACAGGTGTTGATCCGCTAGGTATTGGAAATATAGTTCGATCCAAGGATCGAGATTGGGAAAAAACATCCTTTTATGAGCAATATCCTACGCTACCTATCAATATTGATTTGAACTTAGAAATCATACATTCGGGCCTTCAGGGCTAGGCTAGACAAGACTAGGATGGTCAATTATGAACAGTCAGATTAACGAAAGTAAACAAGTCTCTCCATATTTCCTGTTTTTTTTAATCCACACCTCTCAAATTGGGATTGCTTTATTAAGGTATCAAGGAAATGTAAGTAAAGGGGCTGGTAGTGAAGCATGGATGTCCATTTTAGCTTTGGGTTTAAGCCTTCACCTTTTGTTCTATATGATGCTATATATATTAAAACAGTCTCCCGCAGGCGATATTCTTTCGTTTCATAAAGACCTACTGGGAAAGAAACTAGGAGGCGCTTTAAATTTATTGTTGGCATGCTATTTTTCTCTAGCAGGAATAGCGGTTGTATATGGTTATATTGACCTTCTCCAAGTATGGGTTTTTGATGGCATTCCTAGTTGGGAGTATGCTCTTCTACTTTGTTGTCTCGCTTTTTATCTGGTCTCTGGGGGATTTCGAGTTATTACTGGAGTTGCATTTTGGGGTGTCGTGATTCCCATTTTCTTATTAGTTTCCTTTTTTTATATTGCAGGCTTTTTGGAGGTGTCATACCTCCAACCGCTTTTTGATCATAGTTTAAAAGACCATTTTATTTCGATTAAAGCAGCTATCCCATTATTTATAGGGTTTGAAACAGCTCTTGTATATTTTCCATTCATAAAAAACGGAAAAAAGGCAGGCAAGTGGGGGCATTTTGGCTTATTGTTTACAACAATCATAACTGTATTTATAACGCTTGTCTCTTTTATGTTTTTTGTACAAGGAAAAATTCAGCACTTAACATGGCCAACCTTGACAATGATAAAAATCATACAGTTTCCTTTTTTGGAACGCTTTGAGTTTATCTTTATATTCACCTGGCTCTTAGTGATCATGCCAGTTATATGTTTATATCTTTGGTCAGCTGTTCGCTCTATAAAAGTTACTCTTCCAAAAATAAAGCCAACTAATATTCTGCTTTTATTACTAGCTTTGTATCTTTTTGTAAATAGCGAACTTATTGATATCTATTACACTCAACTCATACAAAAAATGGTATTGATTAGTGGTACTACTTTATTATTTGGTTATATCCCGCTGCTTTTCATCATCAGTCTGATTCGCCAGTTCATAAAAAAGCAAAAGCAAGGTTGAGTTTCTTTAGCATGTGTATGGATCAAGAAAACTCAATCTTCTATTGGTCTTTATTTACCAGCTTTAGATTCAAAACTTTCAAGGATGTTTAGTTGGCCCCTTATTAAGTTTTTAGGCAATGGGGTCGTCAAGAGTACCATTTTTTAGAAATTTAGGGTTATACTCCTATCACAAACGCGATATAATGAGTTTGGAATGAAATTGTTTTCGTATGGAGGGGAAGTTATCATGTTAAAAAAATTCGCAGCTGATGCTTTAGGTTTATCGGATATCGGAAAAATTATTGGTCCAGAGGATTATGACAAAACAGACGCAGATGATTACATTAGACATGAGGATAATGAAAAGATTTACTTCTTGATTAAGACAAAAGCCGATGAGTATTGCTTCACAAACACCGCTTTCATCCATGTTGATGGTGCGAATGCCGTTTCATCGAAACGGATGCTAAAACGCTACCCGTATTCACAACATAAAATCACAAATGTTTTTCTCGAAACAGCTGGTAGAGTTGATTTAGATATCGAAATAAAATTCAACTTAGGTAATCAAGCTTTTAGTATTGATGTGGATAAAAGACAGATCGATAAATTAAATGATTTATACAAAGCACTCGTTTATATTTCTGAAGTTATTCATGAAAATAATATTATGTATGATATGGCGATCAATAGCTTGGACAAAGCGGTAACAGTATTGCACAACTCCCGACCATCAGAAATCCAGCTTGCTGAGGAATACAAGCAATTAACCGAATACGGCTTCTCTTGGCTATCGTCAGCACGGGATCAGTACCTCAGGAAAGACTTTGGTGATGTTTTCGAAAAGTATATTAATAACTAATAGAAAAGACGGCATCCGAATTGTGATGATGCCGTCTTTGTTTTTTGTAATTTGATCTATGGCAGAGATGTAGACCTTTACTAGATTCTACATGCTATGTTTGGTCGGGGGAGCCATTAAGTTTATGAAGGACTTTGGATGACGGCTGCCGGGGTGTTCGGGACTTCATACCACTTATGAAGGACTTTCGGTGATGGCTGCCAGCGCGTTCGGGACTTCATACCGCTTATGAAGGACTTTGAGCGATGGACGTCCTGGTGTTCGGGACTTCATCCAGCTTATGAAAGACTTTGAGCAATGGACGACGATGCGTTCGGGACTTCATCACGCTTATGAAGGACTTTGCGCGATGGACGCCATGTAGTTCGGGACTTCATCCAGCTTATGAAAGACTTTGAGCAATGGACGACGATGCGTTCGGGACTTCATCATGCTTATGAAGGACTTTGCGCGATGGACGTCCTGGTGTTCGGGACTTCATCCAGCTTATGAAAGACTTTGAGCAATGGACAACGATGCGTTCGGGACTTCATCACGCTTATGAAGGACTTTGCGCGATGGACGTCCTGGTGTTCGGGACTTCATCCAGCTTATGAAAGACTTTGAGCAATGGACAACGATGCGTTCGGGACTTCATCACGCTTATGAAGAGGATTCACACCAAAATCAAGGTTCCTTTTCCCCTTCATCTCGTTTATGAAGAGGATTCACTTCTAAATTCAAGCCTACTTTCCCCTTCATCCCCTCTATGAAGAGGATTCACTTCTAAATTCAGATTGCTTTTTCCCCTTCATCCCCTCTATGAAGAGGATTCGCTTCTAAATCCAGGGTCCTTTTCCCCTTCATCCCCTCTATGAAGAGGATTCACTTCTAAATTCAAGCCTATTTTCCCCTTCATTCTGCTTATGAAGAGGATTCAGATCAAAATCCAGATTGCTTTTTCCCTTCATCCCCTCTATGAAGAGGATTCACTTCTAAATTCAGATTGCTTTTTCCCCTTCATCCAGCTTTTGAAAAGGATACAGCTAAAAATCCTTGTTCGTTTTCCCCCTCCTCTCCCCTACAACGCGGATTCATCTCGTAATTAAAATTCCCTATCCCTCGTAGCAAGCTCATACTACAACTTTTCTAAATCTACATAAAAAATCGGTGCCTGATTCCCAGCGAGATTGCAAGATTACGATACTCACTGGGTGCCAGGCACCGATTCCGTTTTACCAGAATTAAGTGGCAATCCAACTCTAACACTCTATTTGGTATAACGGTTCGCGTAGCATGAGGCCACGAATGCATTTGGTTTTATTTTCGGTTCCACACCAATTGCTTCCATTCGTGTCACCATTTCCTTCACAAATTCACGTGTTTTGTTTCTCTTCCCTGCTCCGATGTCAATGTGCCCCTCCATTGTGAATGAAGCACCATCATATATATAAGGGAGCACGATATCGATGAGTTGATTTTTCTTCTCTTCGGTAAACAATGAAACAACTTCCTCCGATAATGATAATTCATAGGAAATGCGCTCATGCAATTGTTCCATTCTCCTTGGAACAACCACTTTTCGGATACATGCCCAGACACCTTTTCCTTCATTAAGGATGACAACACCTGTTATAAAGGTAGTTTGTCTTGGGTGCACTTGAGAATCTGTCCCAATAATGAGCCTGAATTTCCCACTAGGTTGGGAGCGCATGAACTCAGTAATATGCTCAAAAACTCGATCAAATGACATCCGTTTTTCCGTGAGATTTTTAAATAAGAAGTGATTATTTGAATTGTTTTTCATAAATTCATATCACAACTTTCCCGGTCTCTTTATTGACCTGCTTTTATACATTTTATGACCGGAAACAGAATAATGTGTGCTAAATGATGATTTGGTACAAAAATTGAAGCCCCACAATAAAAATCATGCTATTTTTCCTAGTACTTTGTTACCTACTTTCACCCACTTTTTGATTGTATAATATTACCATAATCCTAAATTGGAGCGTGCATGTGAAAAAAATGAAAAAACAAACAATTGATCCATTTGATTCCATTCTGTCAGAAGCCATAAATAATCCTGAGAAGCGCTATTATTTTTATAAAGCCCTCCTGGATTTAGAGGTGGTTGCAATCGGCACGGTTTCCTCCAGCACAAATGGAGAACCTATTTTGAATTTAAAGTATATAGAAATGAATAATGAGCTTGTTCTCCCTGTGTATTCAAGTATTGAGAAATTCAACTCCATCTATAAGGGAAACTATAAATATATAAAAATCTCCACACGTATGTTACTAAAACTAATTGAGTCAGATACCCCATGGGTTCTTAACCCTGGTTTTGATGTTAGTAAAAAGATTATCCAACAGGAACTCGAAACACTACGGGACGGAAGAATTTTACATTACTTTTTTGAGGAGTTAAGTGTTGAAGAAAAACAGAATTTCTTAACAAACCAAATGGAAGGAATCCCTCAATCTGTTCTAAGTGTTATTTCCGACAATTTAAAAAGCTTTCCTTCAATCAAAAACGCATACTTTACCCATATATACAATCCCGCTAGTGCAAGTAAGCCGATTCCATTTATTGGATTAACGGTAGACAATCAAGATGCGAAAAGTTCCGAGAAACTAGTATTGGATGTGTTTAAAACCGTTGATACACTTTCTAATCAGCAAATTGAAATTGTGATTCTACCAGAAGATTTGCCACTAACAAATTCGATTATAGATCAGACCAACCCCTTTTATACTCGTACAGCAATAAATGATTTGAATTCCTTGTTTCGATAATATTCACGAAAGGAGGTTTCGAAATGGCTCAAATAGACATAAAAGTGAATAGTGTCCGCTCCTCAAACAGTCGGTTAAAAGGAATCACTTCCGATTTAACAGATACACAGAGTCGAGTATCTAGTCTACGCCATGCGATTGACAGTCAAATCACTAGTAGGCAGGGCATTGCATTAAATCTAAATAATGTAGCTACTTCCATACATGATATAGAAAAACGTCTCAATCAACTGTATAGTTTCGTGGATACTACCATGACTCGGTATGAACAAGCTGATAAACAAGTAAACTCTCACTCACAACATTTAACCGCGCCTCCTACAAAGTCGTTTTGGGATTCGGTTGGAGATTTCTTTGGAGTTGTCGGCAGGTCTGTTAAAGGATTTGCAACAGGACTATGGGATGCCGTCGCATCCACTGTAGAAGGGATCTGGCATGCAATTACACACCCAATAGAAACGATTAAAGGATTAGTTCATGTTATTCAACACCCAGTTGAAACAGGAAAAGCGATATGGGATGCAATCAAAACATCATGGAACGAAGATGTTGTTAACGGTGATGCTGAAAGTCGAGGAAATTGGTTTGGTCGCGCTTTTGGAGAAATTGCGTTGGCAGTTGTAGGTGCAAAAGGTATTGATAAAGCAATAAAATTATCAAGAGGAGCAAATATTGTTGATGAGGTTGGTGGGGTTCGGATCGTTGATAATTCAGGCTCTAGTAATAAACCTGATGCAATAGACCCAACTGACGTGGGATTTACGATTGAACCAAGAATTGTAGATGAAATATTACAGACTAATAAAGGAAATCGTCCTGACCCTTCGACCTATTTACCACAAGAGTATATCGTAAATCATTTAGCCAAATTTGATGATGGTGTTACCAAAATCGCTTGGGCAGCACCAACACGACCATTAGGACCACCTGGAGGAACGTTCGTGATGCCAAAGTCTGTTGCTGACGAACTAATCACCCAATCCAATGGAAATGTAACAAAGTTAGAGGAATTATTAAGTTTAGAACCAGGCACACTTGGCGAAACGCCAGTTCGAATCGACATATCTCATCCAACAGGACTAAGAATGCCAGATGGTAATGAATTAGGTGCGAATGAACAGTGGATTCCTGGTGGCTATACCGGCGGAGGAATACCTGAGGCTACCATCGATCAAGTCCCACTTGATAAATTAGTAGTAACTGATTTATTTTTAGATTAAAGGAGTGAGGAAAAAGTGAAAAAAATATTCTCAGATTATGGCATTGATATTCACGAAAATAATGGTCAGTACTTCCTGACATTTGACCAAGGTGAAATTGCTGTTCAGATGACAACTATTGAAATCTCAAAAGAAGATGCTGAAAAAGCCCAACAAAGTGCGAATGATGCTTATCAGGTAATTATTAAGCACCAGAATAATGCAAGAAATTCTAATGTGTAATCTAGCAAACCTTCATTGGTTATGGTAAAGACCAAAAATGCCTAGACCCTTAATGGGCTAGGCATTTTTATTATTTCAAAACATTCACTGCTCCCTCTCCCCTTCAATCTCAATCACGCCTTTCAAATCGCCCTGCACGCTTTATGATACAAGGGGAACTTTTGAGCGGTAGGGTCGTTGGTTGTTGATGAGGTTGGCGGAGGTACGCAATATTATTCAAAAATAGAGGTTGTAGATGACTTCGGTAACAAAGTTCCTGCGACAGTCGAGAGCTTAATCAAATATGGTTATATTAAATAAGAAAAAGGGAATGAAATAAATGGACAAAGATCAACTATTACAAATATGCAAATATGTAGGTATTGCAATTAAACATGATAATCATATCTTGATGGAAGTGAAGTCACCTTACGAAAATTATGCTCAACTCGAGTTTAGCAATGGTAAATATGAGTATTCTGAAATTAACTTTGAAAGACAACCTAATCCAAAGAAAGAAAACATCGTTATGTTTAATGATGGAGCAAAAGCAACAAAGTATTTCTTAATTAAATTATTAAAGAAATTCTTTTTCTATAAAATTTTCCCTTCTGATAACCCAGTTCATGATTTCAAAAACACTAATGAGCTAATTGCCTATTTCCAAAAACTTGGGATTTCAAGTAAATATTATCATTTCAACACAATAAGTTCACAGACTATTCACTGTGAGATAGATAATAGTAATAACATGCTAATTAGTTATATTGATGTTAACAACAAAAAAAGCTTTACCACTATGCCACTGAGTGTAAATCGAGGTATTTTTGTTTTGTATCGATTGACTTATTCTTTGTATTTAATTAAAGAACTTGAGCAAAAACTAACCCTGCAAGGGCTTCTAAATGAAAAATTTGATGATGAAGATATCGAATTATTAATAAAATAAATCAACATAACCATGATCAATATTAATCTCGTCGAGGAATGATTGTTGAAGAGATATTTTAAAACTAGAAAAAGAGCCCTGATATAGAGGAGATGTGGTCATTATATGACGAAAGAACAGGCACTGCAAATAATTAAAGACGAGAATCTACAATTCTTTAACTGGTATAATGATCATGACATTAGTCCGAACGAGGTGTTAATCAGTCAACAGGGAAATACCTGGAAGGTTTCCACAACAGACGAACGCGCAAATGCTATTTCCGAAAAAGATTTCGACAGTGAGGAACAAGCATTAGAAAATTTTATTAAAAGAGTACGTGGATTGAACAAGTTTCATAATCTATCTAAATAAGAAATTTCCCCTAGGTTTTAAATTTTAAAATAATACTGAGGAAACAATTATGAGCGTATATGCAATTTATCAGAATAAGAACTACCCAGTGAATATTCGGGGTCAAGTACTTCGTTTAAAATGTGTATATAAAAATAACGGCTTTCAAGAACTTATTGATTTAGCAGGAAACAAGCATAAAGATATTTTTATAAAAGAGGTTTCCCTTGATGATGTTGAGCTAGTTTATGAGTTAAAGATTAACGCAATTTTTAAAGGAAAGGAATTTGAAACCTATGGGGTTGATACCTCTACATTAGAAAATAATTACATACTATTATTTAGCAAGAAGTATGAAGATGTAAATAATTACGGTTTCATCAAATACGAACAATTTGTTTACCAAAAAGAGGCAAAACTTGAAGACATTGATTCGTTAGTTGAAATAAAAAAGCCAATCTTAAAGTGGGAGAACCAGCCTGAATCTCGGAAAACAATTGCCAGTAACAAGATTCAAGAATATTTAAGAACAACCAAAAATGCCTAACCCTATAAAAAGGCTAGGCATTTTTATTTCGAAGCCTTCACTGCTCCCTCTCCCCTTCAATCTCAATAACGCCTTTCAAGTCATCTTGCACGCTTTGTTCTGCAAGGGGAACTTTAGAGCGATAAGCAGAGCGCACAATTACATGTGCCGCGACTGGAGCTGTAAGGAATACGAAAAAGATTCCTAGAAATAAGCGAATACTAAAAGTACCTTCCATGATAAAGAATAGAAACGTTCCTACAAGAGTAAACAGAACGCCCATCGTTGAGCTTTTTGAAGCTGCATGAGCACGGGAATATAAATCAGGTAATCTAATTAAACCAACTGCACTTAAAAAACTAAAGACAGTTCCCACTAATATCGATAAAACTGCAATGACTTCTAACACCTCAATCGGATTGCTTACGCCGCTCAATTACAACACCTCTTTCAATGAATCTCGCGAAGGAAATCGTTCCGATGAAGGAAAGAATCCCAATTAATAAAATCACTTCAAAAAAACCAGTATTCCTTAAAAACACGGAAAAAATAGCTACTCCCGAAATGATATTAATCCCTAAGACATCAAGCGCTTGGACTCTATCAGAGGCTGAGGGGCCTTTCACTAACCGATAAATCGTCGCAAAAATAGCGAATGTTAAAAAAAACAATGAAATTATTAAAATGATTCTGATCATTATCGCGTCACCCTCTTTATCGCCGCTTCAAATTTTTCCGTTGAACGTATGACAGCATCGCTTGATTCCGGAATATCCATAGCATGTATATAAAACTTTTTCTCATCATGTGATACTTCAACAACCACCGAACCAGGGGTTAACGTTAATAACATCGCAAGCAAGGTTATCTCCAAGTCCCCTTCTAGTTCCGTCTCTAAGGTAAAAATGCCCGGTGTGATATTAATTTTTGGACGCATAACTTGCTTAACAACTAACACACTGGATGTAAATAATTCTTGGATGAAAATAAAAAATAATTGTAAAATAGCAACCAAAGTCACGATATAGAATTGATGAGGGAAATACCTCCGTAGTATAAATAGCACGATTAGACCAAATAAATAACCACTAAAAAAGGTTAACACGGACCAACTATCCTGAAGGAACATCCAAATAAAACCGATTAACAAATTAATTAAAACCTGCATGGGCATTGATACCACCCCTTTCTTATTTAAAGAATAACCACGGGATTTTTCAAAAGATACTCTTCATCCGTCACCTTTTCACGCTCAAAAAACTTATTCAATAAAGGCACTACCCAAGACCGCCTCAATATAGATAGATGGATTCATAATCACTTCAACCGCAAGGTCAACATACTCACTAATCCCTTGAGTCCCTAATCCAAGCGTAATTGTCAAGCCGGTAAGAATGCCCATAGGTAATAATAATCCTTTTAAAGACTTAGTTGCGCTTTCCTCTGGTACGTCAGTATAACCCCAGAATCCATTCATAAAAATTTTCATCACAGAGTAAAGAACCATTAAACTTGTGAGCAGACCAATTCCACCAAGCCAAAAATAGCCCGTTGCGAAGGTCCCCTCTGTAATAAATATTTTTCCTAAAAATCCACTAAGGGGTGGTAATCCTCCGAGTGACAAAGCTGCAACGAAAAACATCCACCCGAATTTTGGTTGTAGGCGCATTAAACCACTGAATTCTTTTAAATTACTAGACCCAGTCAGATAAATAATAGTTCCTCCTAAAAGAAAGATAAGTGCCTTTACAATCATATCGTGGATTAAGTAGTAAATAGATCCGGTTATCCCTTCAGCAGTTAACGATGCAACCCCTGCTAAAATAAAGCCAACTCCTACGACCACATTGTACGTTATAATCCTTTTAATATCCCAATAAGCCACGGCCCCAAAGGCTCCAAGCAACATCGTAATAGCTGCTAAAACACCGATTAATAGATGTGTCACTTCTGGTTCATGGTAAAACACAAGCGTGAATACTCTCATAATCGAATAAATTCCAACCTTTGTTAACAGCGCTGCAAAGATTGCAGCAATCGCTGTTGGTGGTGCACTGTATGAACCCGGTAACCAAAAGAAAAGGAACAGTCCTGCCTTTAAACTAAACACAATCAAAAATAGGATTGCGACTGTCGTCATAACACCGTCCTGACCGACCTCAGCAATGCGAACTGAAAGATGTGCCATATTTACTGTACCTGTCATCGCATATAAATAGGCAACAGCTACTAAAAATAAGAAGGAAGAAATCAGGTTCACTAATATATATTTGATAGATTCCCTAAGCTGTATTTTCGTGCCACCCAAGGAAATTAAGACATAGGATGAAACAAGCATGACTTCAAAACATACGAATAAGTTGAAAATATCCCCTGTAAGAAAGGAACCATTAACACCTGTAATTAAAAATAAAAAGAGCGGATAAAAATAAAATAGTTCTCGGTCCCTCCCAATTGTGTAAAACGCATAAATGAGACAGCACAATGCCACAATGCTAGTGACCATAACCAAAATAACAGCCAACATATCTGCAACCATACTTACACCAAATGGCGCTTCCCATCCACCTAACTGGAGAACCTGAATTCCATCTATTTTTATTTGTTGCATCAGTACCAATGAAACCGCAAATATACTTACTACTGCAACTATACTAAGCGCCCTCTGCAGCATGATATTTTTTCGAAAAATAACCATAATCATCCCAATAAGAATAGGGATGATTATTGGAATAATAACTAAATTACCCATCGTTTTTACCTCTCAATGCTTGCGTATCGTCCGTGCCTAAAACCTTATACGCACGGTAACTTAGCACTAAAAATAAAGCAGTGGTCGCAAAGTTGATGACGATTGCTGTTAAAAGTAGTGCCTGTGGTAATGAATCTACATAGGATAATCCCTTTATTCCCAGTAGCGGAGGTCCACCCTTTTCGAGGCCCCCCATTGTAATAATGAGTAGGTTCACACTATGACCGATTATAGATGTTCCTAATATGATTCGTAATAGAGTTTTCGTTAAGATAAGATAAACCCCGATTGCAAATAAAATCCCGACAAGAATAGACATTAATGTTTCCATTATCGATCATCACCTATACTCATAATAATTGTGAGTGATGTTCCAATGACCGCCAAGGCGACACCTACATCAAACAAAACCGCTGAAGCAAGCTCTGTTTCTCCGAAAACAGGGAGCTCAATATATCCAAATGTTTGGGTTAAAAATGGCTCATTAAATAGCAAGCTTCCGACCCCTGTGCCAACTGCAATTAATACTCCGATCGCAGCAACCACTTTAAAATCGAGGGGCAAATTTTTGCGAACCGTTTCTATATCAAAGGTTAGGAACAGAAGGACCAATCCGGCTGAAAAGGTCAAGCCTCCTATGAAACCACCGCCTGGATGGTGATGACCAGAAATAAACAAGTTGATTGCAAATGTAAAAATAATAATAACCGCAATCTTAGTGATACTTCTTATAATGACGTCATTCGGCTCTTTCATCTGAACCCTCCTTTACTAAACGTAGCTTTATTAATGAATAAACTCCTAATCCTGCAATGCTTAACACCAGAATCTCAAGCATTGTATCAATACCTCTAAAATCCACTAGAATAGCATTGACGATATTCTTGGCTCCTGCAAGTTCATAGGCATTTTCATAGTAGCTTGAAATCGAATCAAATAATCGATTTCCATTCACAGATAATGCCACTAGTGTGATGACTACTCCTGACCCAATAGCTATGACCGCATTCGTTACCTTAAACGGGATTCGACTAATTTCTTTTCGCAATTGCGGTAAGTGATAAAAACATAATAGGAAAAGAGCGGTTGTGACGGTTTCCACAACCAGTTGAGTCAAAGCCAGATCTGGTGCACGGAATAAGACAAAGAAAAATGCCACTAAATATCCTAGTGCTCCCACTGCAACAATCGAAGAAATTCTTGATTTTGCAAATAGAACGGTGACAGCTGAAACTACAGAAACGATCATAATCGCGATTTCAAATAGTGTAGCCGGATTATCATTTGATGAATCAAAGGAAATCCCATCAAATAACCAGATTGATCCCCCGACAACGATAATCATGAAACCAAAGATATAAACAAGATAATCACGAATAAAACCTGTCATATAAAAGTTTGTAATCAAACCATAAATCTGTTCCAATTTATTTAAAGAAAGATTATAGATATGGTTAATTGTTAATGACTGTGGGTAAAACTTGTAAACCCGGTACCATTTTCTAATATTGAGATAGAGAATCGTTCCGAGAACAACTACCCCGATTGTCATCCAAAGTTCCTGATTCCAACCATGCCACGCCGTTATTTTCAACCTCAACACATCTGCCTCTGTAAGCATCGGCAATACTGACGTTAACGCCGGTTTTAATAAATACTGTGAGATCAGATTCGGGAAAAAGAAACCGAGAATCACGAGTGACCCTAAAATTATCGGAGGTATTAACATTCCAAGTGGCGCTTCATGAACAACTCGGTCATTATCGAGCTTATATTTCCCTCTAAATGTTTTAAATACAAGTATCATACAGTAGATAAATGTAAAAACACTGGCGATCCAAGCAATGATAGGAATTAATACGCCTATCGTTCCCATGTTAAAAAAGTCCATTTTTGCTGCATTATTGACCGCTGCAAAAAACATTTCCTTACTTAAGAAACCATTAAATGGAGGCAGTCCAGCCATTGAAAAGGCGCCTATCACCATTAGCGTAAAGGATATAGGCATAAGATGAATAAGACCACCCAACCTTCGAATATCACGAGTCCCTGTTTCATGGTCAATAATCCCGACTACCATAAAGAGACTCCCTTTAAATGTCGAGTGATTCAGCAAATGAAACAGTGCTGCAAAGACGGCTGTGCCGTATACAGCTGTTTCATCCCCCAAACCGAAATACATCGCAGCTGAACCGAGACCAAGAAGACTCATGATCAAGCCTAATTGGCTAATCGTTGAGTATGCCAATAGAGCTTTTAAATCTGTCTGACGTACCGCATTAACAGATCCGTACAGCAATGTAATTAAACCTACTCCCGTAACAATCCAAAACCATTCAGATGAGCCACCAAAAACAGGAGTTAATCGTGCAACTAAATAAATACCTGCTTTAACCATTGTGGCTGAATGTAAATAGGCACTAATAGGGGTCGGAGCTTCCATTGCATCTGGGAGCCAAATACTAAAAGGAAATTGAGCTGATTTCGTAAAAGCACCTAATAAAATTAATACCATTGCTGGTACGAATAAAGCACTCGATGTTATCGCATCAGTATTCATCAACATTTCACGAATGCTATAGGTTCCGGAGTTACTTGAAATCATTACAAGTCCCGCAAGCATCGCTAATCCACCAAAAATTGTAATTAGCATAGATTTTTGCGCACCGTATCGTGATTTCTCACGTTCATACCAATAGGCAATTAATAGGAAAGAAGATACACTTGTTAGTTCCCAAAATACATAAAGAACAAAGATATTATCAGAAAATACTAAGCCAAGCATGGCTCCCATGAACATCAGTAAATACACGTAAAAGTTATGGAGTGCTTCACGTTCTTTTGATAAGTAAAAAATGGAATATAAAATAACCAATGCACCAATACCCGTAATTAATAATCCAAACATTAAACCTAATCCATCGATATAGGTAGTAAAATTAATATTATAGGAAGGTATCCAAGGAAGGCTTGTAATAATGGTATTCCCATTTGCAATATCGGGAATAAATGTAATAAGATAAACAAAAATCAGAAGTGGCACCAGGAACACGAACCAGCCCGTATGAATGCGAGGACAAAACTTCTTATATAATATAGGAACAAACACGGCGAAAATAAATGGCAGCATGATTAAAAAATGGAACCAATACATTGGAATCGCCTCCTTAGTGGATGATTTTTACAAAATGGCTGAATGGATTGACTCATTTTGTAGCATGCGATATAGTCATACATAGTTTATAAATTAAAGAACATTTTTTAATACTTTTGTAATCAGTAGCTAATTAAATTCCTACTGAAATATAGCTTAGCGGTTGCCTCGATTTACTCAAATATCGGATCTAATTAGCTAAGTGAATTTTAATAGGTGGTGTGATAAATGTAAGCCCAGCTAAATTAAGGGTTTATCCTTTAGTAGTTCCTTATTTGCTTGTTATTTATGAAACGGAAGTTGGCTAGGCCAATGATTTCACATCAACTTCGAGGTGAGTAATAATGAAATTAATAAAAGAGCGAATGGACGAGAGTATCCTTGTCTGTGTATATTATGGCCCAAATGGTGAACGTCTCATCCAACGTGGTTGCAAGATTGCAAAAATGCTAGATTGTCCACTTTATATCTTAACTGTTGATCCAAAGCCTTTCGATGATCTCGACCCTGAAAAGGTAAGCTATATTGAAAGATGGAAAGAGTTAGCTGACCAACATAGTGCGGATGCGTTTATTATCAAGGACAATGAAAAAAGACCAATTTCAAAAGTAATCGCAGATGTTGCAAGGGAGAAAAATGTTACCCAAATAATTCTTGGCCAAACTGCACAAAGTCGTTGGGAACAAATCGCAAAAGGTTCAATTATAAATTCATTATTAAGAGAGATTCCTTTTGTAGACCTTCATATCATATCTGTTGCCCGTTACCTTAAAAACACTGAAGGCCATTTTGACAAAGGCGTTCGTGCATATCTAGTCCAGGAGGGTAATGTTTACCGCCTCATCTTTAAACATACAAAAAATGTCCTTTATGAAGGTATCTTCTTTAAGGAATTCGGTACAGACTTTAATAATGGAATATTTAAATTCATGAAAGACCAGAAGACATTACAGGTCCAAGTGAAAGAGGATATCGTTTCTGATTTTACAAATGTAGAAATGAATACAAATTTAGACGACGATGATGACTTTTTATGACCACTCCGCTATCAAGCGGAGTTTTTTTTGTACTTTATTATTTATAGGTTTACGTCCACTTTCACTAATTGCTTCTCTTCGTTATTGATTCCGATATATTTGAACGTTTCGGATGGTGAATGATGGTTGTAGATATCCATTAATATTGAAATTGCAATTCCTTTTAGGTATGCATGATAGCCAAATGTTTTTCGAAGAGTATGCGTTCCGATCTTCCCAGAAACTCCCACCTCTTTAGCAGCATGATTAATAATCCGGTATGCCTGCTGTCTGGAAATTGGTAGATTATCCTTCTTTGATTTAAATAAAAAATCACTGCCTTCGTATTCTTGTGAACTTAAATACTCAGTAAGTTCATTTTTTATCATATTATTTAAATAGAAAGCTTTAACTTCCCCACTTGTTATGTCATTTATATAGAGGAAATCCTTCATTCCAGATTCACCCCATACGTCTTCAACACGTAATGAAAGTAAATCACTAACCTTTAATCCTGTGTTGATCCCAAATACAAAAAATAATAAGTCCCGATGGGATTGCTTTTTAAGCACTTCCTTAATTTCATTTATTTTATTTACGTCTTTAATTGGATCGACAAATTCCATCGATATCCCCCTACTAATGTTACATAACTTAAAACTAACATACATTAAGTAACATGACAAGAATCATGCTTACAAATTTTTTAGAGAAATGCCCTCACTTTTTATTGAATAACACCATGTACTGCTAAAATCTCAAATTTTCAGCTAATAAATTGGATTATTTTATTTGGAGCAGGGCAAATTATAAAAAATCTTATTAACTTTATTCAGGAAAAGTCCACCACTTTATATGTAGTGGGATGAGTGCACTAATAGTAACTATTCAGAAGGAGAATTTGGACTGAATAAAGTTAAAGCCCTAGGCGGACGCCATGATTTTTCGGAGGTGTTTTTTCGACCATAAGATCAAAGACTACTAACGCCACTTCCTGTGGCAACGTCTTTGTGACCCACCTCGTGTGGGCCTAAGAATCTGGCGATAGTACGCTAAGCGGCATTTGATTAATTTTCACTATTATCACAATGGAAAGGAGTTTTACGGGATGAAAAGGTTTGGATGGGTTATTATTGTCCTGCTTGTTGTAATTGCCATCGGAGCTGGTGTAATGATTTCAAATAATATCGGCAAAGAAGAACAAGCTGAACAAGGAGTCGAAAACCAAGAAAAAGAAAAGCAGAAAGTAGACAAGAATAAGCATTTTTCAGTACAACATAAGGATTATCCTGGAAAAGTTGCCCCGAAATTTTCAGCTGAGGATTTGACGGCGGCACCAACAGGAGATTGGATTACACATGGTGGAAATATCTTCAATGGTAGGTACTCTCCGCTAGACAAAATCAACATATCAAATGTAAAAGGCTTAAAAGCTGAATGGGTTACAAGTCTCGGCTCAGGTTATGAATTTAAATATTCAGGCGAAGCAACTCCAATTGTCTATGACGGGGTTATGTTCACCATTACCGGTGCTGATGATGTTCAAGCAATTGATGCTAGAACTGGTGAATTAATTTGGGAATATCGCCCTGAATTAGCAGCGAACTTAGATACGGTCTGCTGTGGATGGACAAGTCGTGGTGTTGGATTAGGAGATGGAAAAGTCTTTGTCGGGCTATTAGATGCAAGACTAGTTGCATTAGATCAAAAAACAGGCGAACTTGTTTGGGAAACGAAAGTTGAGGATTGGGAAAAAGGATATAACATCACTAGTGCCCCACTTTATTTTGATGGATTGGTATACACAGGGGTTGCTGGAGGTGAATATGGAATCCGCGGTTTCGTTGCTGCATTTGATGCTGATAAGGGTAAAGAAGTTTGGAAAACCCATACGGTTCCTGGACCAGGTGAGGTTGGACATGATACCTGGCCGCAAGACACTGATGCATGGAAAAGAGGCGGAGCAGCTGTATGGCAAACCCCAGCAATTGACCCAGAGTTAGGGCTTCTCTATCTCTCAACTGGTAATCCATCTGCTGACCTAGATGGAAGCACTCGTGAAGGTGACAATTTATTTGCCGATTCCGTTCTTGCATTAGATGCGAAATCGGGTGAGTACAAATGGCATTTCCAAGAAGTACACCATGATATTTGGGATATGGATGCGCCAAACCCTGTAGTTTTATTTGATGTAGAAATGAAAGGAAAGATGAGAAAAGGTATTGCACAAGCTGGAAAAACTGGCTGGCTCTACATACTGGACCGAACTAACGGTGAACCACTGATCGGCATTGAAGAAAAACCAGTACCACAGGATGAAAGACAAAAAACAGCGGCCACTCAGCCGTTCCCGGTTGGAGATAATTTTATTCCACAGGGAGTCACAGAAGAAGATGTTAAAAAAGATTTTCCTGAGGGTTGGAAAGGAAAAATCGGTACGATCTTCACACCGTTCTGGGATGAGTTTGTTACATTAAAACCGTCACCACAAGGTGGAGCAAACTGGCCACCTTCAGCTTACAACCCAAATACTGAGCTGTTCTATTTATTAGCAAATGATACGTATTTTTCATACTCACATCGTGAAGGTGATGAGGCGAATAATTATAAAGAAGGCGAAGTTTGGCTTGGTAGTATATGGCAGCCTGTTAATGGAGCTCCTGGCCGTGGTGTGGTAACAGCCATGGATATTAAAACAAACAAAATTGTATGGCAAAAACATTGGGATCAAATTGCCTATAGCGGTCTATTGACAACAAAAGGAGATCTCTTGTTTACAGGTCATAACGATGGCCGAATCATCGCATTCGACGCAACTAACGGGAACGAATTATGGGAGTTTAAAATGGATGCCGGAGCAAACGCACCTCCTATCACATATGAAATTGATGGTAAGCAATATATTTCAATTTTTGCTGCTGGTAACTCACTTGCAGGAACAACACATGGAGATAAAATCTATACCTTCTCACTTGAAGGTGCGTATGCATCTCTAGAAGATATACCTGAAGATAAAATCAACATATCACCAACAGCAAATGATCCTTCCGCTACCGATAAGAAACAAGATGCAGAAGAAAGTGATAGATCAACTGCACATGAAGGCGCAGACATTTACAAAAACAACTGCTTGGCATGTCACGGTGACAACGGTGAAGGTGGTCACAACGGACCAAACTTACAGAAGAGTGAAATGCTCCAAGACAGGGACGCTTTAATTAATCAAATTAAAAATGGTAGCGCTGGAATGCCTCCATTTAAGGACAGCTTGGATGATAATCAAATTGATGCATTAGTTGAATATTTACAAAGTCTTGGTAAATAACAGAAAAGGGAATCGTTTGATAACGATTCCCTTTTTTTGTTGGTGTTTGTTAACTAATGTTTGGTATCGATTCGCTGGGGTTTTTATTGACGTGGATGAAAGACTTTAGCTTGCTTCCTCCTCCTCGCTCGGGACTTCATTGACCGGATAAGGACTTTAGCTTAAATTCCTCCTCATCACCTATGAAGGGGTAAATCACTAAAATATTTGACCGGTTTCCTCTTCATCGCCATCATGAAGTGCATAATCACCAAAATATTTGACCAGTTTCCTCTTCATTGCCACTATGAAGGGCAAAACCATTAGAATATTTAATCGGTTTCCTCTTCACCACCACTATGAATGGCAAAACTACTAAAGTATTTGACCGGATAAGGACTTTAGCTTAAAGTCCTCCTCATCACCTATGAAGGGGTAAATCACCAAAATATTTGACCGGTTTCCTCTTCATTGCCACTATGAAGGGCAAAACCACTAAAATATTTGACCGGTTTCCTCTTCATCGCCACCATGAAGGGCAATATCACCAAAATATTTGACCGGTTTCCTCTTCATCACCACCATGAAGGGCAAAACCATTAAAATATTTAATCGTTATCCTCTTCACCACCACTATGAAAGGCAAAACCACTAAAATATTCGACCGGTTTCCTCTTCATCGCCACTATGAAGGGCATAATCACTAATTCGTAAATAACTGAAGCTTCCTTAAGATATATTGTGACTTATCAACAGCGGAATTCACAGTGCCATACTCTTTTTATCGATCAATTAATTAAGAAAGATATACAAATATAATATCTAAAATTAAAACTTCGTTATATTCAGTAATTTAGTCCTATAATTTTGTGAACTCCTATTTACACTATTTAGCTTAATCTACGGGTAGACATTTACACATATTTCACATTGTAAAAGTTGTAAAAGCATTGGCTATTAATGAAAATATAGAAATTCTTGAATGCATATTTTGTAATAAAATGCAGATACTCTATTGTCCTTTAACGCTTTCATTAAAAAAATTATCAAAAAACACGAAATATTGTAGAAAAATGAAAAATAGATGTTATAATGTTCAATATCGTATAAAATTTTCTGAAAATAGGGGGCTTTATCATGAAAGGAAGAAAACTTTCCTGGATGGTACTCTTCTTCGTGTTTGCTTTAGTTTTAGCAGCATGTGGAAGTAATGAATCCAGTAACGAAGGCGAATCAACATCTGATGGCGCTAAAGACGAAGGAAAAACATACACATTTAAAGCAGGACATTCTCAAACAGAAGAACATCCTTATCATCTTGCATTACTTGATTTAGCTGAAAATGTGAAAGAACGTACTGATGGAAAAGTTACAATTGAAATTTTCCCACTTAACCAATTAGGTGCAGAGAGAGAACTAACAGAAGCACTTACACTTGGAACTGCTGATATGTCAATTTCATCAACAGCCCCAATTGCAAACTTCTATCCACAAATCGGAATCGTTGATTTACCATTCTTATTTGAATCAAGAGAACATGCATACAGCGTACTTGATGGACAAGTTGGTCAAGATCTATTAGCTGGTATGGAAGATGTAGGACTTGTGGGTCTTGCTTGGGCTGAAAATGGTTTCCGTCATATCACAAACGGCAAACACCCAATCACAAAGCCTGAAGACTTAAAAGGATTAAAAATCCGTACACAAGAAAACCAAATTCACTTAGATGCATTCAATGCTCTTGGCGCTCAACCAACACCAATGGCTTGGAACGAAGCACTAACTGCTCTTCAACAAGGAGTCGTTGATGCACAAGAAAACCCATTAATCATTGCTGATACGTACAAGCTTTATGATGCTAACCAAAAATACATGACATTAACAGGTCATATTTACTCACCTGCAGTTGTCATGTTCAGTAAATCAGTTTTTGATACACTTCCAGCTGAATACCAAGATATTCTTAAGGAAGAAGCAAAAATTGCGGGTGATAAAGTTCGTGAACTTAGCACAAAAGCTGACACTGATTCTTTACAGGTAGTAAAAGATGCCGGTATGGAAGTTATCGAAGATGTTGATGTACAACCTTTCCGTGACGCAATTCAATCTGTATATGAAAAGTACGAAAAAGACTTTGGTAAAGAAAACATCGAAGCAATCTTAAACGGAAATTAATCTAAATAAAAAAAACTTGGTGAGTGCCCAGCACAATCCAAGTTTTTAACTTTATTCAGGCGGGGTTTGAACCCCTACTGAATAAAGTTAAAAGCCTACGGCGGAGACAAGCGATTTTCAAAGGAAGCTTTTATAGCGTAAGATCAAAGACTAAGAACGCCACTTCCTGTGGCAACGTCTTTGTGACCCACCTCGTGTGGGCCTAAAAAATCTCGGCGAAAATCCGCTAATGCGCATTTAATTAGATAATAAGGGGAAATAAAGGTGATTAAAAAGATAGTAGATTTAATAAACGGATTTTTTAAATGGATACTAATCATCCTATTTTTTTTATTGGTAGTCGTTGTCTTTTTACAAGTGCTTTTCCGATTCGTTCTTGAACAGCCCTTGGCATGGACAGAGGAATTAGGTCGTTACTTACTCGTGTGGACGACGTTCCTGGGAGCAGGTTATGGAATGAGTGTAAAAGCACACCCTGGGGTTGAAATTCTCTATGACGCTTTCGGACCAACCGTAAAAAAAATACTAAATGTAGTTATTTCAATTCTTGTTATCTTTTTCTTTTGGCAGATTATCGTCCATAGTTTCGACTTTATCGGCCGAAGCATGATTCAGAAGTCTCCGGTTCTTCAAATACCGATGGGATATATCTATACAGTAATTCCGATATCAAGTGTTCTTTTTATTATCAATCTACTTTATGTCGTAATTACTGAATGGAAAAAGGAGGCGAAGAACTAATGGCTTGGTTATTATTTGGGATATTAATCGTCCTTTTCTTCATTAATGTACCAATCGCAGTTGCCCTGGGACTCGCTTCTATGATTGTGCTTATGATTCAAGATAATGTTCCATTAATGGTTATAGTTCAAAAAATGTTTACATCAACAGACTCGTTCACATTGATGGCTGTTCCCTTCTTCATCCTTGCAGGTAAGTTAATGGAGGTTGGCGGGATTTCTAAACGACTCGTAGATTTTGCAATGACGATTGTTGGAAGAATGCATGGTGGCTTAGCGATGGTTTCTGTTGTAACATGTATGTTCTTCGCTGCTATTTCAGGATCTGGTGCGGCAACAACAGCAGCAGTTGGAGCTATCATGATTCCAGCAATGGTTCAAAAAGGCTATGATAAGAGCTTCTCTACTGCCATTCAAGCTGCAGGTGGAACAATCGGTGTTATGATTCCTCCAAGCGTACCAATGATTTTATTTGGTGTTATCGCTGGGGCATCAATCAGTGATTTATTCATCGCAGGAATTATCCCTGGTATCTTTGTTGGTCTATCTTTAATTCTAGTTGCGTACTTTATTTCTAGAAAACGCGGGTACGGTAAAGAAGAAAAAAGTTCAGTTAAAGAAATCTTCACATCCTTTAACAGAGCCATTCTTGCGATATTGATGCCAGTTATTATTCTTGGCGGTATCTATGGTGGAGTGTTTACTCCTACTGAAGCTTCCGTTGTCGCTGTTGTTTATGGATTAATAGTTGGTCTGTTTATCTACAAGGAAATTAAATGGAAGGACCTTCCTGAAGTTTTTATTCAATCAGCTGTTACATCTGCAGTTATTATGTTTATCATTTCGTGTGCATCGATTTTTGGATTTATTTTGACAAGGGAACAGATTCCACTGTCAATTACAAATGCGCTACTTGCAATTTCAGATAATCCAATTATCGTTTTAATTATCATTAACTTAATTCTATTAATTGTAGGTACATTTTTAGAAACATCTGCTGCGATTATCATCATGGCACCAATCTTGCTTCCGGTTACAACAGCTGTTGGCATCGATCCAGTTCACTTCGGGATCATCATGGTTGTAAACCTTGCAATTGGATTCATTACACCACCAGTTGGTATTAACCTATTCGTAGCATCCAATATCGCAAACTTACGATTAGAAAAAATCGTTCGGGCAATTATTCCATTCCTGATTATTCTAATTATCGACATCATCATAATTAGTTTCGTACCTGAATTGAGTTTGTTCTTCTTGGATAAATAATAAAGAACGCTTGCTTCCAACTGGAGGCAAGCTCTTTTTCTATTTTACAATCTACCGTTCTTAAAAATTCGATGATACAATCAAAAATACTTATAATAATTAGTATTGATTTTTTTATTCAAGTCCCAACGACAGGAGGCAATCCATGCAACAAGCTATTTTATCTTCCATGATTATTAAAAATATAAAATCAATCGAAGAATTACATCAGGTTCATGAATTAGAATCGACCGTTTGGAGTCCGGAGGATACGGTTCCGATTAGTCATACTGCTGCAACGATTAAGAACGGTGGGTTTATTTTAGGTGCTTTCTACGAGGAGCAACTGATTGGTTTTCAATATAGTTTCCCAGGTTTTGATGGGATTAAGCCCTACCTTGTTTCTCATAGTTTAGGAATTCACCCTGATTTTCGCAAGTTAGGTATCGGTGAAAAATTAAAGCATGAACAACGAGCGTTGGCAACGAAGATGGGGTATGATTTAATTTCGTGGACCTATGATCCTCTGGAAACAGTGAATGGTAATTTGAACCTACATAAATTAGGGGCAACATGTACTGCTTATATCGAAAATGCATATGGGGAAATGACGGATGGCATGAATGACGGTCTTTCCACTGATCGTTTCGTTGTTGAATGGGCCGTAAAAAAAGTAAAACGTGAAAGTGAAAATTACGAAATAAGCAAGTTTCCACTCTTAATATATGTGGAATTTGAAGATGGCTCCCTAATTCCGGGAGATACAAACTTAGAGGAAAACAGTGATGCTTTGTTAGTACCGGTACCTGGCAATTTTCAAGAAATAAAAAGAAAAAACTTCAATGCCGCCATATTATGGAGAGAAAAAACAAAAGAAGTGTTTACACATTATTTAAAACACGGTTGGGTTGTGACAGATTTAGTAAAGGACCCCGAGAAGAAAAATCAATATATGTACCTTTTGGAAAAATAATATTTTTTTGAGGAGAATTGGCTTGGAAATTAAGAGTATTATTTTACGATATATGAGAATGAGATTGCTCCACCCTTTTAAAACGAGTGTGGGAACAATTACGGATAAAGACTTTATTTTAGTTGAGGTTAAGTCAAAAAGCGGTTTGTCCGGTTGGGCAGAAACGGTCTCCGACGCAATTCCCATTTACCACGAAGAAACAGTTAAAACAAATTGGCATATGCTTAAGGATATTTTAATTCCGAAGCTCATGAAAACAGAGCTTAAACACCCAGATGATGTGTCAAAAGCTTTCAAGGATTTGCGTGGAAACTATAATGCAAAGGCGGCCCTTGATGGTGCCATCTGGGATTTATATGCTAAGGAAAATGGCATCTCATTGACTAAAGCGATCGGCGGCATTAAGGATAAAATAGAAGTTGGAGAAAGTGTCGGAATTCAAAAGTCTGAACAGGAGCTTCTTCAAAAAATCGAAGGCTTTGTAACAAAAGGTTACAAGCGTATTAAGGTGAAAATTAAGCCAGGTTGGGATATGAATATTTTAAAAGCGATTCGTAAGGAATTTCCGGTGATTCCGCTTATGGCAGATGCGAACTGTGCATATACCATACATGATATTCCTTACCTCAAACAATTGGACGAGTTCAATTTAATGATGGTCGAGCAGCCCTTAAGCTATGACGATCTCATTGATCACGCCAGACTGCAAAAAGAGTTAAATACCCCAATCTGTCTGGATGAGTGCATTCACACAGTTGAAGATGTTCGAAAAGCAATTGAGATTGGCAGTGGAAAAATCATCAATCTTAAAATTGGTCGTGTAGGAGGTATAACAGAGTCCTTAAAAATTCATAAGCTTTGTGAAGAGAACAAGATCCCGATGTGGTGTGGTGGAATGCTCGAGGCCGGGATAGGCAGAGCACATAATATCGCCATTACTAGTCTAGCAAACTTTACGTTACCAGGTGATACAGCCCCTTCTTCCCATTACTGGAAAGAGGATATTATTACTCCAGAAGTTACGATGAAAGATGGATATATTGAGGTTCCTACAGGGCTTGGAATTGGCTTCGAACCTAACATGGAAAAAATAGAGGATCTCATGCTCTATAGTGAAACATTTCATAATTATGAATAAGATAGTCCAAGAGAGATAATAAATGGAAAAACTATACACATGTGTATCATTTTTAAGCAAATAAGAGTTAAAAGCATTCGTAAAATAGAATTACGTATGCTTTTTTATAGATTGACTATATAAAAGCATTCGCAAAATCCAAAGAATGGTAGAATTGATTTCAAAAAAGATATAAAATGTAAAAATTCTCCACTTGTGTATCCTTTTTAAGAAAAAATATGATAAAAGCATTCGTAAAATAGAATTACGTATGCTTTTTTATAGATTGACTATATAAAAGCATTCGCAAAATCCAAAGAATGGTAGAATTGATTTCAAAAAAGATATAAAATGTAAAAATTCTCCACTTGCGTATCCTTTTTAAGAAAAAATATGATAAAAGCATTCGTAAAATAGAATTACGTATGCTTTTTTATAGATTGACTATATAAAAGCATACGCAAAATCCAAAGAATGGTAGAATTGATTTCAAAAGAGACAATAAATGTAAATATTATCCACTTGTGTATTGTTTTCAAGTAAAAATGTGATAAAAGCATACGTAAACAAGAATTACGTATGCTTTTTAATAGATTGGCAGTATAAATGCATTCGCAAAATCCAAAGAATGGTAGAATTGATTTCAAAAGAGATATTAAATGTAAATATTATCCACTTGCGTATTGTTTTTAAGTAAAAAAAGTGATAAAAGCATACGTAAAAAAATTTTTAAGAGGCACTCTTTCTTACCTTTTGATGTTTTTCCTGAAAGGACTAAACTAGCTGCCATTGCCAGAACCGATGATCTTTTACTTCGTTGATAACACCCTCGTAAAGTGCACTTATCCTCAGCCGTTACTACACCCGGCACGTTTTCAATACCATTTACTTTTAGCCACCTGTTGCCCCAACCAGCTTATAATGTGTGTACCCTTCATGAATAGAATAGAATGGCTACATCTTTATTTAACTCGTGCTTAGAAGCATTAGTATATTATCCTTCAAGTTGCAAAAACTACCAAAAACAGTTTTTTAAGGTGGGGGTTGTGAATGAAAAACAGGATGATTGATTGGCCAACTTTTATTGGCGCATTTTCATTATTGATGTTGGTTACGATTCCTCTCGTCCTCTTTCCTGAAAAAGGTGAAGAGGTGGTTAATGCTGCGAATACGTATGTGACCACAAACTTCGGTGTGCTCTATTTGCTAGTTGGAATTGTCATTTTCTTTTTTCTCATCTATGTTTCATTTAGTGCAAACGGTCAGATATTGCTTGGGGATAAAGGAGAAAAGCCCGAATTTAATGATTTCTCTTGGGCTGGCATGCTATTTTGTGCTGGGATTGGCTCTAGCATATTATATTGGGGAACAATCGAATGGGCTTATTACCTTCAAGGTCCTCCCTTTGGAGTAGAACCTGGCACAAAGCAAGCCATTGCATGGGCAACCACCTATGGGATTTTTCATTGGGGACCAATTGCTTGGGCGATTTATACACTTCCAGCCTTACCAATTGCATATTTTTATTATGTTAGAAAAAAACCTGTCTTAAAAATTAGCGAAGCGACACGGCCATTAATTGGTAGACTAGCCGACGGTCCTATTGGTACCATAATCGATATCTTATTTATGTTTGGTCTTATAGGTGGTGCCGGAACGACGCTTGCCCTAGGCACTCCGATGATTGCTGAGGGTATTTATCGTCTAACCGGCATTGATGTGAACATGACTGTAAAGACGATTATTTTATTATTTGTGACTGTTATCTTTGCTGTTAGCTCTTATACAGGATTAAAAAAGGGAATAAAGATTCTTTCTGATGTAAACCTATATCTTGCTTTCTTTCTTTTGGCTTTTATCTTTTTATTTGGGCCAACTCGATTCATGTTAGAAACAACAGTAAATAGTATTGGTCTTTTATTGGATAACTTTTTTCATATGAGTACATGGACAGAGCCGTTTAATTCATTGGGCCCATTTGAGAAAACCTCCTTCCCTGAAACTTGGACGGTGTTCTATTGGGCATGGTGGCTTGTCTATGCCCCATTTGTCGGTCTATTTGTTGCCAAAATTTCACGTGGACGTACGATTAAACAGATGATTCTTGGGACGATGATCTATGGTACAATCGGAAGTATTTTATTCTTTGGTGTATTAGGAAATTACGCGATGCATCTCCAACTTACAGGAGAAATGGATATTATTAATACATTGAATACAGAAGGAGCTTCTCCTGCTATTTTAGATGTTATTGAGAGCCTTCCGTTTTCATGGTTTATGGTCCTCGTATTCACTGTACTTGCTATAGTATTTCTTGCTACAACTTTCGATTCAAGCTCTTATGTGTTAGCGTCTGTTGTACAAAAGGAGGTTAAAGATGAACCAATAAGGTGGAACCGATTATTTTGGGCATTTGCCCTCTGTATAATGCCACTAACTTTGATGTTTATCGGCGGACTCGGCACCTTGCAAACTGCAAGTATCGTCGGAGGCTTCCCTCTCCTTTTTATCATGGTCATGCTTGGTTGGTCCTTTCTAAAAGCATCCACCCGTGATATCATGGCATCCGATTATTATGAGCCAAAAACGATTGAGTTAAATTATCGTAAAATTCTTGAACGCTTGCGTCGGAAGAAAAAAGCAAAAGGGAAAGCATCTGGCGAACAAGACCAAAAGGGGCCAATCGATGCCCATTTTGAAGATGACAAAAAATAAATCTAGGACAGAGCCCATTTCGGCTCTGCCCTTTTTAATGGGACGCAGGGACAGGTCCCTTGACCCACTTTTTCTATCATTAGAGTCCAATAGCTTAGTGTTCGTGTTCAGCCTCCATTGCTGCTGCTTTTGTTTTATGGACAGTACCGAAAGGATGATTTGGTGGTGCATAGATTGAATATAGTTTTATTGGAACATTTCCTGTATTTGTTAGGTTGTGCCAATACCCTGCTGGAATAATAATGGCTGAATCGTCAGCAATTTGTCTTACAAAGTCTAACTGATTTTTGTTTTTCCCCATTTGAACAATTCCATTGCCTTGTTCAACACGTAGGAATTGGTCCACATCAGGATGTATTTCTAAGCCGATATCTTCTCCAGGTTGTAAACTCATTAATGTTACCTGTAGGTGAGTACCTGTCCAAATCGCGGTGCGAAACGTATTGTTTTGCTTGGAAGCTTCATTGATATTAACTACAAATGGCTGCTTACCTTGATCATTAAATTCGCGCATTTCCCTTCCCATATGCGGGTGATAGTATCCCCAATAGTTCCAGTAATGCATAGGAACATTCGTGTAATATGGATGGTGGTGATGATGTTGGTGGTAATAGTGATAGGGGTATCCATATGTTACATAATTCATTTTCTTCAATATCCCTCCTCAAATTGCTAAAATATCCTATGCAAGAGAGAGTGTGAACGGTACCCAAATTATTTGTCAATTATGCGGGACGGAGGGACCTGTCCCTGCGACCCACATTCTTACAATTCATCTAAAAGGAGAACTTCTCCTGTTGATGCATGAACGGCAAATTGGCAATCTATTTTTCCACACAGGACATATTGATTTTGGTCAAAGTCATACACGTAATAAGGCTCTAATTCGAACTTTCCTTTGACCTTTTCATAGGCCTCATCCTTGCTTATCATCACTTTCTCGGGTTCTTCAAATTCATCAAACATCTCTAACATCATCTGGTTATCCATATAATTCACAGCCTGAAGACTTTCAGAATCAATCATGACATTAACTTTCCGCTGAAATACGCGTTTATCCTGCTTGTTTGCTCTTACTATCGCATGAATATACCCCGACTCGCGATGAAGTGATTTTAACATCCAGACTCCAGAATCACTGGGATATACCCTTCGTAAAAAATCCCGGACCTCTATCGTACACATTTCTTGCTCTGTCTCTGTGATTGGTAGTGTATCAGGTGAGGGCTCGCCTGAAAATGCTTGGTCAGCCGAAACCTCTTCATGCCAAGTTATCTCGTTTCTTTCAAATGAAGAATCCTCAATCGGCTCATCCCAATCCAACGTTTTATCTATTTTCATATATCCTCTAACATCCACGATAACTTCAAAAGGGATTGTGGCTGATTGGTCATTCCGTACATAAAGCTCTTCTACTGCATAAGCGGAGACTAGTCGTTGTTGTTCCATTAACGGAAAATCAATCAACTTCACTTGATTTTTTGCGATTTCCTCAATTTTCTCAAAGGTCAATGTATAAGGTTCTATTTTCACCATGTCCTTCGCTGGAAAATGACCATGTGCAGAAAACAAAGTTAGCCTACCCTCCTGATCGAAATTGACCTCAATCATTCCAGAAGGCGAAACAGCAACACCATTAATGCATTCTTTAAAATGTAGCTCTCCCTCTTCTTCCTTATGTAACTGGAATTGCTGCTCAAACGTTAATCCTGTCTCCTGCTCAACCCATTTTATAATGTCATTTTTATCAGAGAAGTTTATCCCGTTTGTGGCAAACGTCTGACCCATCACGAAAATTACACTTTCAAAGTTACGACTATTTACATCGATTGTGATAACTGCCGTTCCAACTGGATTTTCATCCTCATACTCTTGTCCCAAACAATGATTAGGAAACCATTCCATTGACATTGTATAGACCGTCTCATTAAAAATATTGACACTTCGATTGAAACTGTAAGTTTCTAAATAATAGTCCCACAACCCAAACTTTTCTTTTGTAAAATCAACTAACTCCCGAGTTCTTTTATCCATATTGCCACCTCCAATATATTGCTTCGATAATAACTACGAATTACTCACCCAACGGTTTCACATTTTACCAATTTCAGGTTAATAAAATACTGCACTTGTTTAAGTGCAGCAAATAATGATTAGTCGGTATTCCGGTCCATCTGACCTAGTATATTTTTGAATAAATGACAAAGGAGATAAACATCGTAGAGATTAATAATGTTGTGAGGATGTTGATCAGTTGTGCTGCAGTTAAAGCAATCAATTCAAATTGTAAACCAATGTTAAAAGCAATTAGAAAAATCATCATCGCAAAAAAAGAGGCGAAAATACCTTTCTCTCGGATAAGTTTCATGCGTTCATCCTTTTGCTTAAATTGTGGATACAAATATGACAAACAAAAACTCATGACTGCCATAGCCATTGTCATTAAAGCCATAGGTGCGGGTGATGAATTAGCCATAATCCCAACAATTAGTAAAAAAACCGACATCACGGTAAACAAAATACCCAACACGATAAATGGAACTCGTGAATTTCCCATCTTTTTTCCTCCTTTAATATGACTTCGTCAAGAATAAATCCTTATTTATAATCTTCTTTCTCTAAAATGAAAATGTCTTCAACCTTCGTTTCAAAAACTTCAGCCATAATTAATGCTAAGGGAAGAGAAGGGTTGTATTTGCCCTTTTCAATTGAAATAATCGTTTGCCTGGAAACACCCAATTTTTCAGCAAGTCGATCCTGCGAAAAACCGTGTTTTTTCCTAAAATCTGATACTTTATTTTGCAACCCATTCACCACCTCTTATATTATTCATCATAATGTAAAGCTTCCTTTACGTCAAGTTTCCTTTACATTTTTTTAGACAAAAAAAAGAAAGTTAGTCACTTGAACTAACTCTCTTGCAAAATCACAATTTAGACCCCCACTAAGTAACCCGTCTCACTATGAATTTTTGTCGAGTACTTTTTGTATGGATTGATTAAGTTTATTTATATTTACTTGTACAGACTTTTTATCGCTTAACTGATACTTTTCTTTCAATTGGAGGATCCTAGTCACACTTTCATCGATTCTCTCTTCGGATATTTCACCATTTTTGATCGCACTTTTAATCGCATTATGGACCCGAACCACACTGTTGTAGTCATGTGCCACCATGATAATGTCACTTCCGGCCTTAATTGATTGAACCGCTGCCTCACCAATATCGTAATCATTGGTGATTGCTTTCATGTAAAAATCATCGGTAATGACAACTCCATTAAAACCTAGTTCTTTCCGCAGAATATCGGTGATTATGGTTTTAGACATGGAGGACGGATAGGTGTTGTCAAGCGCTGGGACTAAAATGTGGCCGACCATTACCATATCTGCTCCTTCTTTAATAGCCTTCCGAAATGGAATAAATTCCAGACTCTCTAGCTCCGCCCGCGTTTTTCCAACCCTAGGTAATTCAAGATGCGAATCAACATGTGTATCCCCATGCCCTGGAAAATGCTTGACTGAGGAAATAATAGACTGCGACTGCAGCCCTTTCATTGTTTGGATCCCAAGACTACTCACAATCTCTGGATTACTGCTAAACGAACGGTCACCAATAACAGGGTTATCAGGATTGCTATTAACATCAAGCACAGGTGCAAAGTCCACATTAAACCCAAATGCTTTAAGCTCTTTTCCAAGGACTGTGCCGATTTCATACGAGAGGGTTGGATCATTAATCTTTCCAATTTCTAGATTTGTCGGGAAGGTGATTAAACCTCCTGGCAACTTTGAGATTCGACCGCCTTCCTGATCCACACCAAAAAATAATGGAATTTTACCTTCATTAGCCTGTTTTATTTGGTTCAAATAGTTGACAGTTTGTTTCGGAGATACTAAATTATCCCCATTAAAAATGATGCCTCCTACTTGGTATTTCGTAATTAACTGGTTCATATTTTGGCTCATCGTTGTACCGGAAATCCCAGCAAAAATCATTTGACCAATTTTTTCATCTAAACTTTGGTTTTCACTTTCACCTTTATCAACCGATTGTTGAAGGTTTGTCACCACAGAAATATGATGAACAGTTGGGTTAGGCTTTTGTTCAGTCGGTTTCGGTAAAATCCACTTCAACTGAAAAGTAGGATTGACTTGATAGATGAAAATAACTTGGTTTACGTTTTCATCTTTATAATATTTAACCTCATCTGGCTCGCCTATCGCTTTTTGAATATCTTCTAAATGAATATCCATTAAATCCGAGTCGTAGGAACGGATGTCAAAAGCAGTCTTATTCTTAATCCCAATTGTTACGTCATGATCAGGATACACTACGAAGTCCCCAATCGAGCTTTTGTCAATAGTTGGCGGCTCTCCCCATTGATTGTGTATTTCTTGAATGTTTGTCTGTCCTGCTATAAAAGGAGTGTGCGGAACCTTCCCTGTTTTAGAAATTGAAAAAATTCCCTTAACTTGCTCTAAGGAATCTGGTTTTTCTTCTGCTGTTCCTTCTGGCAATGTCTCAGATTCATTTTTTTCTGATTGCTGAGTCGACTCCTCACTTGGAGCACTCTGTTCACTTTGCTGTTTGTTACCTTTTTCAACATACATATAAACAGCTGCAACCACTACAACAACGGAAAGTATACCAATCAAACCTGTTAATATTCCTTTTTTCAACATAGGCTACCTCCCTGCAAGTTTTTCTTCTATATATTATTAGACTCTTTTAACAGCAGAAACGTTACATTCGTTTTTGGGACACAGGACCTGTCCCTGTGTCCCACCAGATCGGTTTCATTGTGCAACAAGAATTCAAAGAGGCAAGGGTTCAAGTCCTTGCCTCTTTTTTATAATATTCCCCTAGAAACTGTGGCAATGCAAAACAGCTTACCACCATTTGCTCGTTCACATATTTTGTTTCTTTGTGGCTGACTCTGCTTGGGTTTACAGTAATATGCTTCTTGGACCCAATCGTGAAGCTCCACATTCCACCAGGGTAGGTCGGTACAACTGCCGTATACAACTTAGTCTCATTGAAAAGTTCTGAGATTCGAGTATAGGACTGTTTCATTATGGCAGAATGGAATATTGGTGATTGGCTTTGACAAACCATGATTCCGTCATCTTTTAAGGCCTCATATAAGCTTTGATAGAAGCTCTCTTCGAATAATACCGCTGCTGGTCCAATTGGATCTGATGAATCCACGATTATCAGATCATACTTATTTTTCTTAGTTGCCGCGAATTTTACACCATCATCAAAAATAAGATGAACACGTGGATCTGCTAGGCGACCTGATACCTCAGGTAAATGTTCGATACTAGCTTTTACTACAAGCTCATCAATTTCAACCATATCAATATGTTCGATTTCTTCGTATTTGGCTACTTCCTTTGCAACTCCACAATCACCACCACCAATGATTAATACCTTTTTCGGATTAGGGTGAATCGACATGGGCACATGTGAAATCATTTCATTATAGATATGTCCATCAACTGAGGTCGTTTGAACAATACCATCTAACACTAGCATTCTTCCAAAATCATATGAATCCAGAATCATGACTTCCTGGAAAGATGATTGTTGATCAAAAATAATATCTTTAATCCGATAGCTGATTTTCAAGTTGTCGTACTCATCTTCGGTGAGCCATAAATCTCCATTTTTCTTAGATAAATAAGGCTTATTAAGTTCCATCATCATCCCCCATTCTATTCTTATTCTTCCAATATAAGAATAAGAAAGAACACTATGCATGTCCAGCAAAGTGGGTCGGAGGGACAGGTTACTCGTCCCAGTTTAATCCTGTTGTGGGACGCGGGACCTGTCCCTGTGTCCCGGCATTATAACAGTGATCTCTGTTCCGATGTTTTCCCACGATTCGACGTTAATATCTCCGCTATGCGATTTTGCAATTTGCAGCGCTATACTCATTCCAAGCCCTGTTCCTTCTACACGTTCATCTGTGTTTGTTCCACGATAATACCTATCGAATAAATGTTTCTTAGTCACCTCATCCATCCCAACACCGTTATCCTTGACAACTATTTTCGTCCTACCTTTTTCATTGGTTTCCTCTAAGAGAACTTCAACGCTTGTACCAGGCGGGTTATGTTTCATTGCATTATAAATAAGGTTATCTAGCATTCTTTCAAACAACCGTTTGTTTACTTGTAGATAACGGTTATTGCGTAAAGGATCAAAGGCAATCGGGTAGTCTTTTATTATCCGGTCCCTTTCAAACTTCCCTAAGACCCCTTCTACAAATTCACTTACTTCTACGGTCTCAAACTGCACTTGATTCGTACCATTTTTCAGTTGAAAACTTAATGAAAAATCTTCTATTAAATGTAGCATATAATCACTTTTTTCACGTATCGTTTTCCCTATTTCTTCTAACTCATCCTTGGTCCAATCATATTGGCCACTTTCTAAGAGATTTCCATATCCCTGCATCGTCGATAAAGGTGTGCGTAAATCATGAGATATTCCTGTCATCCATTCTGATCGATTTTTCTCTAATTGCTCCCGCTCTTTCCTCGAAGCTTCGAGTTTACCTGCCATATCATGAAATGCCTCAAACACCTCTAGATATAACTTATATCGCAACCGAATCTTTCCATTCTTACGATATACCTTCTTCTTTTCACGCTCTGTTAGTACTTCACTGTAGTTTTCATTTCCCATCCTGCCAAGCCAATTCGCAAAAATAAACAGTGGATTTCCATAGCGAAATCCATTCCATATTGAAATTGCGATAGTGATAAGGAGGACAATCCCCCCAGTAATAAGAAATCCTCGTGCTACATCAAGATACGTTTCTAGTTTCACTACATTGCTATTTTCATTTGGTGTATATAATTCCCAAACCATTCCATTCTTAGTGTCTTCATAAGTCGTTCTTTTTGATGAATAAATATCAGGTGCAACATCTCTCACAAAAACATCCAAAGGCTTCTCGTCTTCACGGTTTTGTAACCCAATCATTTGTTGCAATGACCCATCCTTACGATATATTTTCAGAGTGCCTTTTTGTTTTTTTAATAGATTCTCGACTTTAAGTTGGTCCGCTTCATCTATTGTCCCACTTTCCCCATACGCCCCAACAATTTGTTTTAGTAAAAGGTGTGCTTGATCCTGGTAGCCTAAAACAAATAGGTAAGGTACCTCGTAAAATGTCTCTAAGTAAAAGGCAAGTGAAAAATCTTGTAATTGCTTTGTTTCCTTCATCATTTCCAACTCTTGATATGTATATTTGTTCGGTATTTCACCTGGTACATTTCCTGATTCAATCACAGTTCCCTCATGATCAATTATTTGTACCCAAATTTGTTCCTTTTCTAAATCTTTATCCCAATCCTTGTTCATACTGAATTCTGAAAATGAAAACCCCGTATTGACTGAAATGGCCTCTAACTTTGCCTGATAATAATTAGATTGAGATACATCTTCTGCATAAATACCTATAGCTATAATTAGGGTTAGAAAAATGACAATAACCATTAAGGCAGCTACTAACAAAAACTGTAATGAGAAATGCAAAAATAAACGCCATCTTAGCTTTTTCATGATTGATTTCCCTTAACAAGTTTATATCCAAGCCCTCTTACTGTTAGTAAATATTTAGGGTTACTTGGGTCCTCCTCGATTCTTTCTCTAATTCTTCTAATATGTACCGAAACTGTATTCTCATCAACATAATTGTCAAATCCCCAGACTGCTTCAAGGAGTGCAGATTTAGAATGAACAATATTCGGATGCTTGCACAAATAAAGCAACAACAAATAAACTTGAGTTGGACAAGGTACTGGCTGACCGTTTACCAACAATTCTCCTGCGCCTTCATCTAACAAGAATCGATTAAAATCAAACTGCTTAGATTTCAATAGAATTGTAGGCTCAGCTAATTTAGAACTTCTTCTTAAATACGCTTTAATTCTTGCAGCCACCTCTAATGGATTAAACGGCTTTGTCACATAATCATCACCGCCAGTAGCAAATCCCGTTAGTACGTCTAAATCTGATACTCTAGCGGTTAAAAATAAAATATAGGCTGACGATAATTCACGGATTTTCGGACAAAAGTTGAATCCGCTGCCATCTGGTAGCATCACATCAAGGATAACAATATCAACCTTTTGTTTTTTTAGAATAGTAAGCGCATCTTCCCCTTTGTATGCCGTATATATATTTTGAAATCCTTCCTTTTTCAACATCATTTCTAACATTTTCACAATAGCTTGTTCATCATCAACTATTAAAATATTTGTCTCATTATACATAAGTTTCCACCTCATCCTTATCATAACAAAGCAACTTTACGAACAGTTGAACAAATCAAATAAAGTTTTATGCATCCGTAAGGTAGTGGTTAATTTTTGGAAAGCTCATCCCTTTAACATATAGGGTAGTTCAATATGAAAGGGAGCAGAAAATGAAAAAACGAGTTAGGTTGATGGATGGACTAAGGGGATTCAGTTTAATTGGGATATTAATAGCGAATGTATTAATTTTTCAATATGGTATGTTTGGGAAAGATCAAATGGAAAACTATCAGACTTTAGCGTCTGATCAAGCATCCTATATTTGGATCAAAATCTTTATAGAAGGTAGCTTCATGCCTATCTTTTTGTTTTTATTTGGCTATTCTATGGTTAAATTATCGGAAAAACTTGAAGGCAATGGTAAAAAGATCAAACGACACCTAGTACGTCGTTTCATATTATTACTTACTTTCGGATTACTCCACTCCTTTTTTGTTTGGGAAGGAGATATTTTATTTTCCTACGGACTGATTGGCTTACTTATGATTGGCTTTGTTAAACGAAAGAAAAAGACAATACTAATTTGGACTATGACGTTATTTTCATTAAGTACATTGTTAGGGGTAATTGGAGCAAATGAAGAAATGGAGAAACCAAAGAATTTAGATTCCTATATCCAAAAGGAGTACGAGGCATATTCAAGTGGAGATTATTGGGAAACTTATGATTTTCGCAATAACAGAGAAGATCCGTATGGTTATCCTGATTTTGTATACCTAGTCATGTTAGTGCTTATGCCACTTGTGATCTGCCCGATATTCTTATTCGGAATGTACGCCGCTAAAAGCGGATGGTTCACATTTCCTGAAAAAGAAAAACGGAAATATAGTTGGTTAGCTTGGCTATTTCTACCTATGGGCTTAGGGTTAAAATCTTTACCATATCTGTTTCCAGAACATATATGGACAGAATCAATTTATACAATAGGTGCGCCCCTTCTCTCGGTCGGTTACATCTTCCTATTTGCATATTTTTATACAAAAGGAGAATCCGTCATTTTAACTCTTTTTGAAAATGTAGGACGTCTATCCATGACAAATTATTTAGCGCAAAGTTTTATATGTACTCTTATTTTTTATGGATATGGTCTAGGATTATTCGGAAAGATGGGTGTTCTTAATGGGATTTTGTTAGCAATCGTGATTTACTTATTCCAAGTTATTTTAAGCCACTTTTATCTTAAAATCTGGAAAATGGGACCTTTTGAAAAAATCATGAGAATCGGCACCTACATGACATGGCGAGGAATTCCAAAATCCAAAAAGGCACAAATTCGATTGCATGAAAAAGCTACGCATTAATGTGCGACAACTGTAAATGGCATGAGCAGAACATGGCTTTCGAAAGAGTTTTCGCCTTCACATTCGGATATCAGCCATAAAAATATGTTATCAGCCGTATTTTCAAATTAACGGCCATAATTCAAAAAAACGCCGCGAGTGTATTTGCACTGCGGCAGCGTAGTATAGTGAAGTGGCTGGGACGAGGGACCTGTCCCCGTGTCCCAACAGCCATAAAGATATGTTATCAGCCGTATTTTTTAGTTATTGGCCATAAATTTTCAGTAACAGCCGTATTTTCAAATTAACGGCCATAAATCGAAAAAAACGCCGCGAGTGTCTTTGCACTGTTGCGGCATAGTATAGTGAGGTGGCTGGGACGAGGGACCTGTCCCCGTGTCCCAACAGCCATAAAAATATGTTATCAGCCATATTTTTTAGTTATCGGCCATAAATTTTCAGTAACAGCCATATTTTCAAATTAACGGCCATAAATCGAAAAAAACGCCGCGAGTGTCTTTGCACTGTTGCGGCATAGTATAGTGAAGTGCTGGGACGAGGGACCTGTCCCCGTGTCCCAACAACCATAAAGATATTTTATCAGCCGTATTTTTTAGTTATTGGCCATAAATTTTCAGTAACAGCCGTATTTTCAAATTAACGGCCATAAATCGAAAAAAACGCCGCGAGTGTCTTTGCACTGCAGCAGCGTAGTATAGTGAAGTGCCGGGATAGAGCCCGGCGTCTTATCTAAAACTTTTTAAGGAAGACTTTTTCCATGATGTGGTCAGGGCCTTTTTTGAAGACGATATCTGCGCGACGACGTGTAGGGAGAATGTTTTCTCGTAAGTTTTTGGCGTTGATTTCCTCCCAGATGTCAGTTGCCTTTTTAATCGCCTCGTCTTTTGACAACGATGTGTAGCGATGAAAATAAGACATTGGGTTCTGGAACGCCGTCTTTTGCAGTGTCAAAAATCTCTCAATGTACCATTTTTTAATATTTCTTACGTCCGCATCAATATAAATTGAGAAATCAAAAAAGTCACTGACAAAAACCGAATGGGACTTGCTGACTTGAAGGACATTTATCCCTTCAACGATTAAAATATCTGGCTGCTTAATAACCTCTACCTTATCGGATAGCACATCATACGTTAAATGAGAGTAAAGTGGAGCCTCCACTTTCGACTTACCAGACTTTACCTTCATCATAAACTCAATTAATCTTTGAGTATCGTAGCTTTCGGGAAATCCTTTTCGACTCATCAAGCCCTTACTCTCTAGGGTTGCGTTAGGATACAAGAATCCATCTGTTGTAACTAACCCTACCTCTTTATGCTCATCCCAACGTGATAATAGAGTTTGGATCACCCTCGCTGCGGTGCTTTTCCCTACAGCCACACTACCTGCAATTCCAATAATATATGGAATTTTCTTAGCTTTATAGTCTAAAAATGAATTCGTTGCTCCCTGTAGCTGTTGCGATGCTTTTACCTTTAGATTGATCAAACGGGTCAATGGCAAATAAATTTCTTTTACTTCCTGAAGAGAGATTTCCTCGTTTATACCACGAATGCTCTCTAGTTCTTCTTCAGACAGTAACAAAGGAGTTTTATTGCGCAGTTCCGCCCATTTTTCTCTATTAAATTCAATATAATTTGTTAACGGATTCATAGCATTTACCTCTATTTTAGATTCATGTTCATTTTATCAGATTGTTACTTGAATTAATATGTTTTAATAAGAATGAGTTGTGCTCGCGATTTGCAAGACTTTCTTCGTTCTATTATTGACAACTTGAATGATTTTACCTAAAAACAACGCAATCACTAGAGTCCCAAGTCCAACCGGTCCTCCTAAAAGAAATCCGAGAACGGCTCCTGTACCTTCAATCCCCATTCTTACAATATTAAAGCTTAAACCGAACCGATTGCAAAACGCAACCATCATTCCATCTATTGGTGTCTTAGGTAAATTCGCCTCCATATAAATGCCAATCCCAATTCCAGCGATAACAAGACCTACAATGAAACTGACAATTTGTAATTCCCGAGATGATGTAAAGTCAACATTCCCTAATACAATATAAAACCAAAAATCAACAAAAACACTTCGGATTAAGATTGGGATAACCGATTCGATTCGCAATCTCTTTTTTTCAAGAATCCAGGTAATGAATATAAAAGTGAACTGTGTGAAAATTGACCACGTTCCAATCGTCAAACCTAAATGCTCTGTAAGCCCTACAGCTACGGTATCCCATGGCCCCGCTCCGATCAATGATTGAATAATAAAAGCAATACCTAACGCAGTTAGAGCGAGTCCTCCAAAATAAATTCCTATACGCTTTCCCATGTTGCACCTCGATGTTGATTGATATTTCAAAATAATTATTTAATTATAACATTTGCACGCAAAATTCATCAAAAAAAGAGGCATCTGCCCACCAAAAAGGACAGAAGCCTTTAAACATTTCACTAGACTCATATTTTTTCATATTGAGTATTCTTGATATATTATGAAATACTATTCTACTTCTATTAAGACGGCTGCTCCTTGACCTCCACCGCCACACATTGAAGCAATGCCTCGGCCGCCGCCACGTCGTTTAAGTTCTCGAGCGAGTGTTAATACAAGCCTGAATCCACTAGCACCTAGAGGATGACCAAGTGCTATTGCTCCTCCGTTCACGTTAACGACATCTGAAGGAAGCCCGAGCTCTTGCTGACTAGCTATCACAACACTTGCAAAAGCTTCATTAATTTCAAACAAATCAATATCTGAAAGTCGTAAATTTGTACGTTCCAATAAAGCCCGTATCGCATTTGCCGGCTGGAGGTGCAATGATGGATCTGGCCCTGCCACAAATAACCAGTCAACAATGGTTGCTAGCGGTGACTTACCTATTTTTTCACATGTGTCTAAACTAGAAATTAGGCCAGCACTCGCACCATCTGACATCGGACTGGCGTTTCCAGGAGTAATGGTTCCCCCTTCCTCAAATGCCGGGGAAAGCTTTTGTAGCTTGTCAATAGAGGTTTGAGGACGAATACATTCATCCTCGGTATAAAGTTGGCCCGAAACATTAACTCCAACTATTTCATCCTTATAAACTCCATTATTTTGTGCACGAGCTGCCCGTAGTTGTGAGTGTAGAGCAAATTCGTCTTGTTCTTCTCTGCTAATTTGTAATTCACGATTTGTACGTTCAGATAACCCGCCCATTGATTGATCTGAAAGCGCACACCATAAACCGTCATTCAAGGTATCATAGAATTCAATAGCACCCATTTTAACTTCTCGTCTAAGGTTAGATACGTGTGGTGCATTCGTCATGGATTCGAATCCCCCAACAACAAATAGGTCCCCTTCTCCTCTTTCTACACGGCGAGCAGCGTCAGATACTGCTGCTAAACTAGCAATACAAACGCTGTTTAATGTCAAGGCGGGAGTATGTATCCCAACCCCAGCTTGATAAGCAACTTGACGCGCAGGGTTTTGACCTTGCCCAGCCTGTATGACTTGACCTAGTATAACGCCATCTGCATTAGCCGTTTCAGGAACTCGGCGAACGAGCTCCGAAACTACCGCAACACCTAGTTCAGTTGCTGTATTCATGCTTAAACTTCCCTTAAACCGTCCAATAGGAGTACGAACTCCATCAATTAATACAGTTTTTTTCAACGAAATCACCCATCCTTTTTTGAAACTACTAAATTACTGGGTTAGTGAATCACGGTACGTTTCCCGTGCAAATAACGTTGCAACAATGCTTATCACACCTAATGAGACTAAATATAGAATAATTGGTAAGCTTTGCCCATTATATTTTGCTAGTAACCAAGTCGCAATTAGAGGGGAAAATCCACCTGCTAGGATAGCTCCAATTTGGTAACCAATGGATGCTCCACTTAAACGAACCTTTGACCCAAAAAGCTCAGAGTAGTATACTGCCTGAGGGCCGTAGACAGAGTCATGTATGACATTCAATCCAAGCACGATTCCTATTGTGATCCAAAGTACTGACCCTGTGTCCATCAGCGCGAAAAATGGAAAAATGAAAAGCGTCGTCGCTATTGTTCCACCCAAATAGACAGGTTTACGGCCAATCTTATCTGATAAATAGGACCATAGTGGCATGGTCACAAAACCAACTGCCGAAGAAATCATAACTGCATTTAGACCAATAGATCGGTCAACATTAACCGTTCCTACTAAATAGGTTAGAACAAATACAGAATAGATATAAAATGTTCCGTTTTGAACTAATTTCATACCAATCGTTAAGAATAATGGTTTTTTCTGGCTACGTAGTACGGTGAGCACAGGTTTTTCTTCTAACTGTTTCTTTTCTGCCAAATCCTCAAATACAGGCGACTCGCTGACTCTTAAGCGAATCCAAAGTCCAATGATGACAAGTATTGCACTTAGTAAAAAAGGAATACGCCAGCCCCAGGCAAGGAAAGCTTCATTTGACATATTGTTATTTACCATCGAGAACACGAAGGTGGATAAGAGAAGACCAGCAGGAACTCCCATCTGTGGAAAACTACCGTATAATCCCCGTTTTCCTTTTGGAGCATGCTCGACAGCCATTACTACAGCTGAGCCCCACTCTCCTCCAACGGCAAATCCCTGGACAATTCGTAGAAGACTTATTAATAGTGGTGCCATCAATCCGATTGTTTGATAGGATGGTATCAGCCCCATTAAGAATGTTGCTATTCCCATTAATAATAGTGAAAGTGTAAGCATTTTTTTCCGACCAACTTTATCGCCGAAATGTCCAAATACCATACTTCCTAAGGGCCGTGCGATAAATCCTGCGGCATATGACCCAAAGGCCGCTAATGTCCCGTATAGAGGGTCGAAAGTTGGAAAAAACAATGCTGGAAATACTAAAGCAGCAGCTGTACCGTATAAATAGAAATCATACCATTCAATTGTTGTACCAATAAAGCTAGCCAAACCGACCTTGCGATGTTCTTTAGAAAAACCTTTTTTCTCGGTATTTATATCCTCCTGAATTACTGGAGCTGTAGACATCGACTTTCCTCCCTTTTTACGCTGGTGTAATATGACTTAATGCTATTTTTCATTCCTTACTTTCGAAAAATGGCAACCACACATCATTGCATTTTATATATTTGACTTTCAGCGGCTGCCCAATTTTTAATTTTTGATCAGAATCAACTAAAAGATGTGTCAGCATCGATGGGCCTTCTTCTAGTTCAACAATCCCTAATACATAAGGTGTAACTTCTGCCCATCCAGGATGGCCAGGTCTGTGTACAATGCTCCATGTCTTTAATGTTCCTTCTCCTGAAGCTGGTTTCCATTCTAACTGGTCACTCCAACAATGCGGACAATGGGAACGAGGATAAAATACCCATTCACCACAATCACAGCATTTCTGCAAAATAAATTCCTTACGAGCTACTGCATCCCAGAACGGCTTAGTGATAGGTGTTATTGTTGGTCCTGGGACCGTTAAATTTTCAAATTTCTCTATCATAATTCCACCCCCAAGACCAGAGCAGCAGCTTCACTCAATGTAGCTCCATTCCCTGTTATCAGAGCATGACGGGCATTTGGAATTTGTCGCAAATCTGCTTCATGTCGCAATTGATGAACAGCTTCAATAATATGGGACATTCCACCAGCAAGATCTGCCTGACCAAATCCTAATTGTCCCCCGTGCGTGTTAAGTGGCCAATCCCCATCATGACCGAATGAATGCTCTTTCATCCATGAACCAAATCTTCCAGGTGCACATAGACCAGCATTTTCTAATGTTTGTGCAACTACACTCGTATAGCAATCATAGATAGAAAGTAAATCCATGTTTTGAACGGATAAACCTGCTTGTTCCAATGCCCTTGGGATCGCATAGCTTAGTGGAGCATTTTCCAAGGAAGGGGCTTGGCTGACGGCTCTATGAGTGATTTTTTCACCCGCCCCTAGTAAATAAACTGGAGGATGTCCTCCCTTAGAGGCATTTTTGGCAGAGGTAACAACGACAGCTGCGCCACCTGCTACAGGCATAACGATTTCAAATAAATGCAAGGGATCCACAATTAGCGGTGAATTCAACACGTCCTCTACTGAGGCTGGTTTTCCGTATGTAATGGCTTTAGGGTTGAGCTGCGCATTTTTTCGTGCCCAATGAGCAATGAGTGCAAAATCTTCTTGTGTTGATCCATACTCGGCCATGTGCCGTTGCTTTAACAGCGCATAAGAAGTGTTTGCGCCAGAAGCACCAAATGGAACATCAAATTCACGAATTGGATTACGATTTGGTGAACGTAAAGCTTTTCCTTTTTCATTGATATTGGCAAGCACACATACAACTGTTTCACACATTCCCGCTTCTATTGCAGCCACCGCTCTCCATATCATTCCCGCACCGGTAGCACCTCCAAGATCAACTACATTTGACATTGTCGGCTCAAGACCAAGGTATTCCGCAACAGTAGCTGGCACATGCTGCGGAGTTTCGCCTACTTGGGGGCCAACTAATAAACCATCTACCTCGTCTTTTTCAATTCCGGCATCTTGAATGGCCAGCCTTACTGACTCGGCAATTAATCCAAGAGTTGTCACACCCTCGCTATAACGGACTGGAGTAAGTTCTCCAATCCCTATAATTGCACCTTTCGGAACTTGGAGTTTACCCATTATACTAAACTCCTTTCGGACAAGCTGCTATATTCCTCTAGGCACGCTGGGTTGGCAAGTGAACCCCTATTCTTTATTGGCTGTCCAAGAACAGTTGAACGTACTGCCCCCTCTACCTTCTTGCCGTTAATTGTATAAGGAATCTCTTTGACACCGTATATACGCCTTGGCACATGCCGCGGTGAAGCTTTTTCCCTAATTTCCTTACGAATCTGAATCGCTAATGTTTTATCCAGTGATCCATCCTCGGTGACGACACACAGTGCAATCTCCTCATCATTATCAACAGGGTAGCCAAACACGATTGAGTCCTGTACCTGAGGAAGCTGCTCCACAACTCGGTAAATTTCAGCAGTTCCAATCCGGACACCCCCAGGATTAAGCGTCGTATCAGCTCTTCCATAAATAACTAACGTTTGCTCTATTGTTTGCTCAGCGAAGTCACCATGTGACCATATACCAGGACGTTCAGCAAAATAGGCGGAAAAATAGCGCTCATCTCCGTCCTCTCCCCAGAATGTGATTGGCATACTAGGAAAAGCCTTTGTACACACTAACTCCCCTTTTTCATTGATTACGGATACACCTCTTTCATCGAGGACATCTACTGCCATCCCCAGTGCTTTACAGGTAATTTCCCCGCGTCTCACTGGATGTATAGGAGAACCCATCACAAAGCAGCCAATGATTTCGGTACCACCTGAAATCGAAGCCAACATGATATCCTGTTTAATATCGCTATAAATCCAATCATATTGTTCCGCCGATAAAGGTGCTCCACAAGAAAGAACACTGCGTAAAGATGAGAGGTTGTGTCTCTGACCAACCTGATAATCTGACTTCGCCAAGGTGTCTAAATACTTAGGACTCGTTCCGAAATGCGTAAGCCCAATCTCTTCTGCAATCTCCCAAAGAATCCCTATATTCGCCTTAGGTATTGGTGACCCGTCATAAAGAAGAATGGCAGCACCGCTTGCTAATCCAGATAGCAGCCAAGGATACATCATCCATGCTGTATTGGTGTACCAAAACAAGACATCTCCAGCTTTTAAATCACAATGTAACTGATGTTCCTTTAAGTGTTGAATTAATGTACCTCCGACTGAATGAACAATGGCCTTTGGCAGCCCAGTAGTCCCCGAAGTATAAAGGATGTAAAGTGGATGATTGAATGGAACTCGTGTAAATTCCAGATGGGATGATTCATTTTGACATAGCTCTTGCCAGCTCATCACTTTCGTTTCTTGATTAATCGATATATCTGCACTCTCAGATAAAGTCACAATAGCGGAAACATCGTTCAGTACCTCACTTACAGCGGAGATGTTATCTCGAATATCATAAGACTTTCCGTTATATTGATAATCCAAAGTTGCAATTAATACTTTTGGATGAACTTGCCCAATCCGATCGATAATCCCCTTTGGACCAAAGTCAGGAGAGCATGATGTCCAAACAGCACCTAATGAAGTGGTTGCCAATAAGGCTACGAATGCTTCAATTCTATTTGTTACAACTCCAGCAACACGATCACCAGCACTTACTCCCAAACTCTTTAACCCAGACTGGGCACGTGCCACCCTATTACGCAATTCTCCCATTGTGATTGTTTGAGAGACGCCGTTTTCATCTGATTCAATAACTGCGGTTTGCTGATCGTCACCACGTAAAATATTTTCTGCAAAATTTAATCTAGAATCAGGAAACCATTGTGTACCTAGCATTCCACCATCGCTTGGAGGAACTACGACTCTATCTCCTTTATCTCCAATAACTTTTGCAAAGTCCCATACCGCTGACCAGAATGATTCAGGTTGAGCGACTGACCAGCGATGAAAACGTTCATAGGGTAGGAGTGGAAAACCGACCTCTTGTGAAAACTTCACCAAATTCGACTGTGAGACCCAAGTTTCACTCGGCTCCCATAGAACCTTGGATTCTAGTAAACTGTGTTGTGTTGTCATTATCTATTCCTCCCTCATACTAAGAGAAGCATTATTCTAAGCACACACCCATCCCTTAGTTCATATTTTAATAGTTTCTCTTTACAATCATCCCCTACCTATAGAGGTAGGGGAAATCTTCACAATTATATTTCACAAGCATACGTAACAATAGCACCTCTGAGACGTTGTGCCTCCTTATAGGTACATCTGTTTTGTACTACCTCAAGTCCTGCCTCTTTCGCAACTTCCACTGCCCTTGGGGAAATAACACCTTCTTGTAACCAGAATACTTTTGGTTGAATCTTTGCTGCTTCAGCTGCAACTCCAATAGCTGCCTCAGGACTACGGAATACTTGAACGATATCTACCTTTACCGGAATAGATGTTAAATCTGGATATGCCTGTTCACCGAGTACTTCTGTTTCCCTTGGATTAACCGGGATAATTTTATAACCTAGACGCTGCATTTTCCGTGCAAGTCTGTAGCTTGGGCGAGCTGGATTACCACTTAGACCAACAACGGCAATTGTTTTTGCACGCTGAACTTCTTTCCCTTCAACTTCTTCACGAATAAATGTTGATTGCAGTGCCCAGCGTATTACTCCCTCATCGTTAACCGCTGTTTCTCCTTTTTGCTCACCTTTTGATGAAATGCCTGTCGCTTCATAAAAAGCCTGGTCCAAGTCATTAACTAAATCACGGTATGATTCAATACCAACCGATAAACGGATTAATTCTTCACTTACTCCTGTTTGTACTAACTCTTCCGCACTTAACTGCTGATGAGTTGTTGATGCTGGGTGAATAATAAGTGACTTGGCGTCGCCAACATTTGCTACATGTGACCATAGTGCAATGTTATTAATTACTTTCTTACCGGTTTCTCTTCCACCCTTAATGCCAAAGTTTACGATAGAGCCATATCCCGAACGCAAATATTTAGTAGCTAGTTCATGTGCTGGATGCTCTTCAAGACCAGGGTATGAAACCCAATCAACCGCAGGATGGTCATTTAAGAATTTTGCGACTTTCAGTGCATTTTCATTATGTTTTTCGATTCTTAGGTGTAATGTTTCAAGACCCTGTATCAATAGGAACGCACTATGTGGGCTTAATGAAGAACCAAAATCTCTTAAAAGCTGAACTCTAAGTTTGGTACTAAATGCTAAAGTTCCAAATTCATTTGCATACTTAATTCCGTTATAACTCTGATCTGGCTCTGTAAAGCCTGGGAACTTTTCACTGTTCCAATTAAAACGGCCTCCATCAACGACTAACCCACCAATTGTCGTTCCATGTCCACCTATCCACTTTGTTGCGGAGTGAACCACTATATCAGCACCATATTGGATTGGTTTACAAACATATGGAGAAGCAAATGTATTATCTATAATGAGTGGTACTCCATTTTCATGTGCAATCGCTGATACTGCTTCAATATCTAAAACATGCAAGCTTGGGTTTCCAATCGTTTCTGCAAATACGGCCTTTGTTTTCGGTGTTATAGCTTTTCTAAAATTCTCAGGATCTGTTGGATCAACGAAATGAGTCTTGATTCCATATTTCGGAAGCGTAACAGCGAAAAGATTGTAAGTTCCGCCATATAAGTTGGAAGCTGCTACGATTTCGTCTCCTGCTTGTGCGACGTTCATAATGGATAGAGCAATTGCGGCCATTCCTGAAGATGTTGCTACAGCTGCGACACCATCCTCCAACAACGCGATTCGTTTCTCAAGCACATCAACAGTCGGGTTACCGATTCTAGAATAAATATTACCTGACTCATCAAGACTAAATAGACTTTGAGCATGATCTGTATTATGAAAGACGAAAGAACTCGTTTGATATATTGGTACTGCACGTGAACCAGTTGTAGGATCTGGGGATTGACCACCATGTAAAAGTATCGTTTCATCATCATAAGTTTCATATTGTTTTGTCATTGTTTAAACCTCCAAGTTCAATTTTCTGCAAGTTTGCTAGATAAGTTTTTATTTTATGTAAATAAAAAGCCCCCTCAAAATAAGAAGAGGGGGCCTCAACTTATCTTTCAGATGTACACACATCTGCAGGAATTAGCACCTTTTCAAGTTTTCACTTGAAGGTTGCTGGACTTCATCGGGCCTGTTCCCTCAGTCTCTCTGGATAAGAATTTTATTCAAATGACGTATTAACGCTTTAATCCTTCATTAATATAAAGTATTATAGAATACTTTATTTTTTCAGTCAATATATTTTTTAGAAAAATATATCTATTTCTAAGATTTTTTCTATTTGATTAACCGTTGGAAAGTGCTCCTTCTTCCAATTTAAAATAAGGCTCTTTTCTAAAAGATTGTTGCTTTTATTTGTAGGGTGATTTCCGCTTCTGGTACTCGCTTTCCGCGGGCGATCCGCAAGCCTCCTCAACAAAATGTGGAGGAGGCTTGCACAGAAACGAGAAAATTGGCCGACTAAAGCGCCACGTCCTGTGGCGGAGTCGGCACTAGCACGTCGTGTACGTCGGAGACTCCGACAAAGAGGCGTTTTTTGCCTCTGAAGGGGGAGTTGAAATTTCTCGAGTCTCTAGCCGCTGCAACTGGACAAGTCGCTATGTCACTGCGGGGTCTCACCTGGCTCGCTATTCCCGCGGGACCTTGAATTGCTTCCTCGAAACTACACCGCACGAAGAAAATGCAAGCATTTTCGAGGATCCCGTACCATCCACTGAAATAATTAATTGGACAATAATATATCCCTTGCATAATCGGATCAAAAAGCAACAAAGTTTACGAAAATAGCCTAAAATAAAAACCCCTTCTGAAAGACCAGAAGGGGCGCAAGAATTTACAATAATAATATTTGCATTCGTCCACCTTCTCATCTCCGGAATAAAAATACTCCTCTGAACTTGGCACCGGGCATTCAAATGCTGGTTGCCGAGGCTTCGTAGGGTCAGTCCCTCCACCTCTCTTGATAAGAAGAATTGCATTATTTAACTTTAGTTGTAATGTTAAACATTTTAGATAATTTAGTCAATGGTTTTTTTATAGATGATAAAAAATTTTTTTATTGTTTCATATATTTATTTAAAACAACTATAGAGCACTAGAGCAAGGTTTCACCATAACTTAGTCTAACCGATAAACAAGCATTTTCAATTCCCTTAACAAATGATAAAATGGCACTAGTTCTTAGTTCCTGTGTTTTAAAACTATAACATCCCTCTCGATGATAACGGTTACAAATATACAAGATTATGAAACTAATGACAAAATAGAAAGGCGAAAGCCCATGATCAAAAAATTTAAAAAATGGAACACATTACGAAATCAGATCTTATTTATCTTCTTATTTGTCATGATTATCGTTCTTTTGATTGTAGGTCTATTAACATTAAGACAGGTCTCTACTCTTTTAAAAAGCAATGCAGAAAAACAAATCCGCCAGGTTGCGATTGAGGCAAACGGTAGAATGGAATCTTTATACGAACAAATTAATATGTCGTCAAAGCTCGTCATTACGGACGAGGGCGTTCAAAAAGCCCTAACAAAAATGTTTGATGGAAAAGAAATCTCCTTCCAGGAACGTCAACAATTAATGGGACATGTAAACCGTATTATGGGGAATACAGATGGCATCTTTTCATTTCAAATCTTTTCTGGGGAACAACAACGTGTTATTCCCCTAGATGAAGACTTATTAAAAAATCGGATAGAGAAGAAATGGATTGAAAAAGCTAGGCTTGCAAAGGGTGGAATGGTTTGGATAGGAGATGACCCGCAAGATAAAAACAATTTCCTAGCCATACGTAGGATTAGTTTAATCGAGCGCAGATTTATACATGGCGGTTACCTTTTAATAAGTATAAACCGTGACCATTTTCAATTTCCAGTATCAAACAACCAATACTCCATTCTTTTGGACGAAAACGATCAGCCAATTGTTCAAAATTACAATGGAGATCTCTCAAAAATTCTTTCAAGTCCTAAGGGTACTGTTCAACTCGACGAAGGCGACTATATTGTAACAAAGGAAACTTCCAAACTTACAGGCTGGACCGTCCTAATATTAACGCCCATTAGTGAACTTACAAAAGGGCTAGCTGGAATTCGGACAGGGATCATTTTATCTGGTGTAGCTGGTGCAATCATTTTTATGATTTTTTCCTTATTTCTTTCAACTGTCATTACAAGACCGATTGTCCACTTAACAAAAACAATGCAGCGTGCTGGCCAAGGTGCTCTAACTTTGAATCCAGATGTTTCATCTGTAAATGAGATCAATGAGCTAAACAGTACCTACAATCAACTAGTAAAGGAAACAAATCACCTAATCCGAATGGTCTATCAAAAGGAAATTTTACGAAGTAGAAGCGAATTAAAAGCTCTACAAGCACAAATCAATCCGCATTTTCTCTTCAATACCTTGGATGCCCTTCATTGGTCACTTGAAGAAAAAAATGAAGATGAGTTATCCGAAGTCGTCATTGCAATGTCTGATTTATTTCGATACACCATTACAAAAGAAACAGATGATGATTGGGTATTTTTAAAGGAAGAAATTAAACATATTAGTGACTACATGGAAATTATGAAAATGCGTTTTGGTGATCGATTGAAATGGAAGGTCTCTGTTCCACAGCAATTTGAACATATTCGAATACCAAAACTCATCATTCAACCACTTGTTGAAAATGCAATCTTACACGGGGCTGGGAATAAGGTCGGTGATAGTCTTGTAACTGTATCCATTGAATCAGTTAAAACTGATAGAATTAGAATATCTGTTCAGGACGACGGTCCAGGAATGGACCAAGATCGAATCAATCAAATATCTGAATCTATGAAAACTGGCAGTGTGGCTTCAACAAGGGGTAAAGGCATTGCCATTTCAAATGTATATAAACGATTAAAACTCTATTACAACGAGAATTTGCATCCCGAACTTTTAATTGAAAGTGAGCCAGATAAAGGAACACGAATTTCATTTGAAATTCCAATAAATGGGGGGAATTAAAATGTTTTTCAAAAATATCGTGATTGTTGATGATGAACCAAGAACTAGGCAGGGCTTGCAAAGGACGTTGGAAAATTGGAATAATGGTGAATTTAATATCCTCACTGCTCAAAGCGGTGAGGAAGTGTTACAAATTGCAGAAAATCAAAAGATTCATATATTACTTTCCGATATACGTATGCCTGAAATGACAGGACTTCAGCTATTAAAAACAATAAAAGAAAAAGGAATGTCACCAGTCGTTATTGTTATATCCGCTTACTCAGAGTTTGAGTATGCCCAAGAGGCGCTCCGTCTTGGAGTCGTGAACTATCTTTTAAAGCCAATTAGCAAATCTAAGTTACTTGACGCGGTTGAAGAAGCGATTCAAATTTTGGAAAATCAGTTCAGAGTAGGAATGATTGAGAAAGTTGTCGATAAAAAAATCATTGATGCCTCAACGAAAATGGATACAACAACAGATACAATTCGTGAGGCTATTACCTACATTGATCGTCACATCAAGGATGATATTAGCCAAAAAGACGTTGCAGCTCATGTGCATTTAAACCCTAGTTACTTTAGCGTGTTATTTAAAGAGGAAGTAAAATTAAATTTTAGTGAGTATGTGACACGACGTAGAATTCAACGTGCAAAAGAATTTCTCCTTTCTACCAATCATACCATCAATGAAATTGCTGAAGAAGTTGGCTATAAAACAGCTAAGTATTTTATTAAGATTTTTAAAGAGTATGAAGGAATGACACCTACCACATATCGAAAAACAAGAAGTGAAAGGGCTTTCTAAAAATAGTAGTATTTTTCCCAATCATCGTTCCCTTTTTTGAAGATTCCCATGATGGTAGACTTTAAGTGTAAGGCAAAGAGGGTAAGACAAATTAAGGGGGTTTTTGATTAATGAAAAAGAAAGCGTTTGCTACTGTGATGTCAATGGCATTAGCTGGTGGTTTAATCTTAGGAGGATGTTCTTCATCAGATGAAACCGCTAAAGATTCCAGTGGATCTAGCAGTGATAAAACCGTTGTAAAAATGATGCACTTATGGCCAGAAGGTAGCTCCAATGCGCAGTTTACAATAGTAGATGATATTATCAAGGCTTATGAAGAAGAGAACCCAGATGTAGACATTCAAACTGAAATTTTAGGTAACGAGCAATACAAAGAGAAAATAAAAGTATTGTCAGCTTCAAACGAACTTCCTGACGTAGGTATTACTTGGGCTGCTGGTTACATGAAGCCTTTTGTTGATGGAAATATGTTCGCTCCACTTGATGATATTGTTGAAAAAGATAAGTTCGTAGCTGGCACTTTGGATGCCTTCTCAGTTGAAGAAAAACCATATGCTTTACCTTTAGAATTAAACATTACTCCAGTTTACTACAATAAGGAAATCTTTGAAAAATATAATTTAGAAGCTCCAAAAACATATGATGAGTTCTTAAATGTTGTTGAAACACTTGTTGATAACGGCGTTACCCCTATCACTTTAGGTAACAAAGACCGTTGGACTGGCTCTATGTGGTACATGTACCTTGCAGATAGAATCGGAGGGCCTGAAAGCTTAAATAATGCAATCAATCGTACAGGTAGCTTTGAAGATCCAGCACTTGTAAAAGCTGCTGAGGAAATCGAAAACCTTGTAAATATGAATGCATTTGTTAAAGGATTTAATGGTCTTTCAAATGATGAAGCAAAAGGATACTTCATGAATGAACAAGCAGCTATGTACTTAATGGCAACTTGGGAACTACCAAACTATACAACATCACCTGATGTCGATCAAGAATTCAAAGATAAAATTGGGTACTTTAAATTCCCGACCTATGAAGGTGGCAAAGGTGACATTGATAGCTACGTAGGTGGTCCTGGTGTTGGTTTATTCGTTTCTGAACAATCAAAAGTAAAAGATGAAGCAAAAGAATTTGTTTCTTACCTTGTTGATGAGTGGGGCAAGCGTTCAGTTGTTGATGCTGGTGTAATCCCTGCAACAGTTGTTGATACATCTGCTGGCGACCTTCACCCAATGTACATTGACATTCTTAACGATTTAGGAAATGCTTCAAACTTAACACTTTATGCAGATGTTCAAATGTCTGCTGGCGTGGCTGATGTTCACTTAAATCAAATTCAGGCATTATTTGGCGGACAAACAACTCCAGAAGAATTTACAAAAACACAAGAGGAAGCTCTTGCTGCCGAAAAATAATTGTGGCTTAAAGAGAGAGGGCATATTGCTTGTAATATGCCCTCTTCTTCATAGAAAGGAAGGGGCAAAACCATTATGAAAACTGTGATGTCGAATAAGTTCGTTATCGCCCTTTATACACTCCCTGCTTTACTTCTCATTCTAGTCCTTATTTATATTCCAATTGCTTTATCAGGTTACTACGGTCTCATGGATTGGGACGGAATAGGTGAAATGACATTTATCGGATTAGATAACTACATTACTTTAATTCAGGATAAATTATTCTGGTCAAGTACCTGGCACTCATTTTTACTAGCAATCTTTTCAACAGCTAGCTTACTTTTATATTTAGCTATTTCACTTGTTTTAGCTAGCAAAATCAAAGGTTCTGACCTTTTGCGAAAAATTTATTTAATACCAATGCTATTATCTTCTGTTGCGATTGCCCAACTATGGATGAAAATTTTTGACCCTACTAACGGTATGGCAAACAAATTGCTTGAGTTCTTTGGAGTCGAAAACACACCCATCTGGTTAGCAGACCCAAAGATTGCACTGTATGCAATCTTCATCCCAATCATTTGGCAGTACGCAGGATTTTACATTTTGATCTATTATGCAGCTTTGAAAAATGTTCCTGACGAAGTCATCGAAGCAGCAAAAATCGATGGGGCTAGCCCATTTCAAATTGCCTATAAAATCAAACTTCCACTCATCTCTGGAGTTTTCAAGGTAACAATCATGCTAGCAGTTGTGGGTTCATTGAAATACTTCGATTTAATCTATGTAATGACCGGAGGAGGTCCAAACGGTGCAAGTGAAGTGATGGCCTCATATATGTACAAAGAAGCCTTCAAATTAAACAACTTCGGTTACGGTAGTGCAATTGGCTTTGGCCTATTAGTGATCTGTCTTCTTATGACATGGTTAACATCACAATTAACGAAATCTAAAGACGATGTTCAATTTTAAGGGGGAGTGATTCAAAATGAGTGAGGTTCGTATACAACAAGTTACACCAAACCTTTCCACACAAAAGCCTAGAAAATCCTTCTTGAACAAGATTGGATTTGGATTTCTATATCTCTTACTAGGTACTTTTGCAATTATTCAAATCTATCCATTGGTTTGGTTGGTGTTCTTTTCCTTAAAAACCAATAAAGAAGTTTTCGGTATGTCTCCCTTCTCTTTACCACAAAGCCCGCAATGGGAAAACTATACGAAAGCTTGGACTTCCGGAAATATCGGTGTCTACTTCTTTAATAGCGTATGGATTACTGTATTATCAGTTGTCCTAACGATTATTCTTGCTAGCTTTGTAACATTCGCAGTAACACGAATGAACTGGAAACTAAGCGGCCCTGTTCTTGGATTATTCTTAGTCGCCTATATGATTCCGTTACATTCTACTCTAATTCCACTGTTTAAAATGTACAACAGTGCAAATTTAATTGATAATCCATTATCAATCGTATTATCCTATACGGCATTTAACTTGCCATTAACTATCATGATTTTACTTGGGTTTTATAAGACATTCCCTCGCGAAATCGAAGAAGCTGCGGTTATGGACGGATGCTCAGTACATCGAATCTTCTTCCAAATTACGCTACCAATGACGGTTCCTGTATTATCTACAACCGCCATAATCAACATGATTTACAACTGGAACGAATTTGTGTTTGTAAATACATTCATCAGTTCTGATAAGTGGAAGACACTAACTGTCGGAATCAATAACTTCGTCGGTCAATATTTAACAGACTGGGGCGCAATCGGTGCAACACTTGTTATCAGTATCGTGCCAATTCTACTCGCCTTCTTATTCTTAAGTGATAAGATCGTTGAAGGAATGGCAGCTGGTTCTGTGAAAGGATAAGGTTATGAGTAAGAACCACCGCTTGGGATTGGGGCCATCGCAACAAACATGCCACAATCTGCAGCCAGAAATATGAATGGCCAATAGGCTTGGTTTGGAGTCAAACAATAAGAGACAGATAGGAAAGCTTCTACTTGAATCTTCCTATCTGTCTTTTTGTAATTGGGGAAATTGAGGGATTTAGAATTTGGAGTTTGGAGTTTGGAGTTTGGAGTTTGGAGCTTGGAGCTTGGAGTTGATATGGTAGGGTTTGGGGCCGGCAAAGGTTTTAACACTATTGAGCAATCTTAAGTTGGCTGTTCTTTATTAAAACTCTTTCTTAGGTAGTCCATTCGGTTGGGACTTCATGATCCCTATGAAGAACGTTATCTATTAATCTACTTACAGGTTGACCTTCATAAACTTGGCTTCTTTTCCTCTTCATCGATGCGATGAAGAGGATTCAGTATCAATCCAAAGCTCCTTTTCCCCTTCATCGATACCATGAAGAGGATTCAGCTTATGTTTAATGCTCCTTTTCCCCTTCATCGACTCTATGAAGAGGGTTCACCTTCTGTTTGGCGCTTCTTTTCCCTTTCATCGACACCATGAAGAGGACTCAACTTCTGTTCGACGCTCCTTTTCCCCTTCATCGACGCTATGAAGAGGATTCAACTTCTGTTCGACGCTCCTTTTCCCCTTCATTGACGCCATGAAGAGGATTCAGCTTCTGTTCGACGCTTCTTTTCCCCTTCATCGACTCTATGAAGAGGATTCGGCTTCTGTCCAACGCTTCTTTTCCCCTTCATTAACTCTATGAAGAGGATTCGGCTTCTGTCCAACGCTTCTTTTCCTCTTCATCGACGCGATGAAGAGGATTCAGTATCAATCCAAAGCTTCTTTTCCCCTTCATCGGCGCTATGAAGAGGATTCGGATTCTGTTCGACGCTCCTTTTCCTCTTCATTGACGCGATGAAGAGGATTCGGCTTCTGTCCAACGCTTCTTTTCCTCTTCATCGACGCTATGAAGAGGATTCAGTATCAATCCAAAGCTTCTTTTCCCCTTCATCGGCGCTATGAAGAGGATTCAGCTTATGTTCGACGCTCCTTTTCCCCTTCATTGACCCCATGAAGAGGATTCAGTATCAGTCCAAAGATACTTCTCCCCTACATCAACCCTTGAAAAGTAATTAGAACCTCTGGGATTCAGAATGGCTTTCTGATCCGCAATATAACTTCTTTACTTAACCTAAGCTTTCCTTCTTCCGTTCCATCTTTTGAAAAGTACGGTAGCATGCAGCCATGATGATTGCTGCAGATAGGCTCCCCCCGAAGAAAAAGCCCAATCCAGGGATATATTTTATGACAAAGAATACCATTACCAAACTAATAACCATCACAACATTTTCAAGTGGGTTAATGAGCATTAACAAAAATGAGTTTTTAATCATATGGACAATCTTAAGTTCATAGTGAACAAACACCGGAAATATGTACAACAACGTCATTACTGCTGCAAAAATAAACAAATAAATTGGGATTTGAATTACGCGAACAAAACTTCCACCTAAATTCCTTACAAAAAACAAGTCAAGTATTATCAAGACTCCAACCACTACAATGATCAACCCTAGACCGTTACTTTTTATAAACTCAGCTTTATAGGTACTCCAAAAGGTACCAAAGACTGGAATATCAGTATCTCCCATTAACCATTTGCGAACAACCGCAAACATGGCCACCGTTGCTGGAAAGAATCCCAAAGCAACTAGTCCCACTAACGAGAATCCAATCCAAAGTAGATTTAGATACGCGAATTTTGAAATCCACAATGTAGCCGCATAGGCTCGGTTTGCTGTTTTACTCATCAAATCCCTCCGACGTCGACAAATACAAAATTATTTTGATATGAAATTTTATCACACTCTACTCTTAAAATCCTTTCATAGCGCTCAACAACAAGTAACAAATCAAATTCCTAACAAGCTTCCGAACCACTTTAACTGATGATTGTAATGTTTCCTCATGTAATAACAAATATATCACTCTCTCACGCTTCCAAATAAAAACTCGAATCATATGTCCATAAAAAAGAACGAGACTAGCTCGTTCTTTAATATGCTCCTCTGATAAAATCTTTTACATTTTCATGATAGAAACGCAGAATTTGTTCTGCTTCTTCGTTTGTAAATGATTTTTCTTCAAGAGATGCCAGGTTATTTTGAACTTGTTTTACATTTTTAAAGCCAGGAATTATACATGTTATTTCTTTTTGGTCTAATATCCAACGTAGAGCTGCACTTGCCATCGAGTTACGTCCATTTGCGATCCACTTTAACTGGTCCGCAAGTTCAACACCCTTTTTAAAACCAAGTCCGGCAAATGTTTCCCCAACATTAAATGCTTCCCCATTTTCATTAAAACGTCGGTGGTCATCCTCTTCAAAGACATGATTAGAGGTGAATTTACCAGTAAGCAGTCCGCTAGCAAGTGGCAATCTCACAAGTAGTCCGACTCCTTTATTGTAGGCCTCAGGAATTAACTCATCCAACGGCTTTTGGCGGAACATATTAAAAATAATTTGCAAGCTCTTTACATTTGGATTCTCCAAACAAATAAGACCTTCCTCAACTGTTTCTACACTTACCCCATAATGACGAACTTTCCCTTCGAGTTGCAAACGGTCGAGTACTTCAAAAACACTTCCATCTCGTAAAATCTCTGTAGCAGGGCAATGAATTTGATATAAATCAATCGCGTCTCGATTTAAACGACGAAGGCTGTCTTCACAATATTTGCTTACTTGTTCATAACTGTAATTTTTGGGATCAAAGATGTCACCTTGCCGGCAGAATTTAGTGGCAATATGAATCTTATCTTCCTTGCCTTTTGTTGCCTTAGCCAACAACTCTTCACTATGTCCGTCACCATACACATCGGCTGTATCAAAAAAGTTTACACCTTGATCCATTGCAAATTCCAAAGACCTTAGAGCTTCAGTATCATTCGTTTTCCCCCAAGCTCCGCCGATTGCCCAAGTACCAAAGCTCACTTCACTAATTTTTATTCCAGTGTTGCCTAATTCACGGTAATTCATTTTTATATCCCCTTTCATTGCAGCTTATCCATTAATCTTCTTATTGACTAATATTTGATAATGCCCAATTCGTATCAGATTTCACTTTTTAAAACGCTCTTCTCCCTCTGCTCCGAACTTATGTAAATGACCGAAGAATAATACTGGCCTTCAATCTGTTTCATTTAAATGGAAAGTGGGACAGGGGACCTGTCCCCGTCCCATTATTTTCTAAAGGCTCTTAGCTGTTCGTTGAGAGCTTTTGTTTGGGTATAAACTTGTTGGTAGATGGCAAATATTTTTTGGTACGCTTCCACATTTTCTGGAATTGGTTCATATGTTTTCGAAGTTTGCAGGAACGTATCCGCACATTCTTTTAATGATTCAAACCATCCACTGCCATATGCAGCAAGCATGGCTGCTCCCATTCCAGGACCTTGTTCAGATGTTAATTTCTCTATTTTCGCGTTAAAAATATCGGCCTGCATTTGTAGCCAAGCTTCGTTTTTTGAACCGCCGCCAATTGATATAATTGTATCTATCGTTTTGCCGCTATTTCTGAAGATTTCAATCGACTCGTTCAAAGAAAATGTAATTCCTTCAAGTACCGCACGGGCAAAATGCTTTCGTTCATGGGCTGCATCAATACCAATAAAGCTGCCTCGGATATTCGAATCTGCATGTGGTGTTCTTTCACCTACAATATAAGGTGTAAATAATAATCCGTTGCTACCTGAAGGCACTTCCTCGATACCCTCTAAAAATTGATCGAAAGTCTCTTCTTTTGCAAACGTATCCTTAACCCAACTCAGGCTATAACCTGCCGCAAGTGTGACACCCATCGTATAATACGTATTTTCTTCACCATGGTTAAAATAGTGAACCTTACCTTCAAAATCAAGATCATTTCGTTCCTCATAGGACAACACTACACCTGAAGTGCCTATGCTGCAGAGAGTCTTACCTTCCGACAAGATTCCTGAACCAATCGCGCCACAAGCGTTATCCGCTCCTCCAGCAAATACCTTAGTAGCCTTAGATAGTCCTGTTATCTCAGCAAATTCAGGAATTACCGTACCAACAAAGTCGTGTGACTCCACTAAAGGTGGACAAAATTCTGGCACAAGTCCAAATGCATTTAATACTTCCTTACTCCATTCACGATTTGCCACATCTAACATCAATGTCCCCGCCGCGTCTGAGTACTCCATATGAATGGCACCTGTAATTCGATAACGTAAATAATCCTTCGGAAGCATGAACAGATTGGAGCGTTCGAATATTTGCGGCTCATTTTCTTTTACCCAAAGAATTTTCGGCAATGTAAAACCTTCTAATGCAGGGTTCTTTGTTACTTCCAATAGTTGTTCCCTACCAAAAGTCTCATAGATTTGCTCACATTGCTTCGTCGTTCTTGTATCATTCCATAAAATTGCGTTTCTCAACACTTGATTTTCATTGTCTAGTAAAACTAGTCCATGCATTTGTCCAGAGAAACTAATTCCTTCAATATCATTTACGTCCCCATCGAATTGAGCAACAAGTTCTTTTAGACCTGCAGTTGTCTTTTCAACCCATTCTTCCGGATTTTGTTCACTATAACCTGATTTCTCAATTATAAGTGGATATGATTTCGATACCTCACCTGCTACTTCCCCGTTCTGATTTACAAGCAAAATTTTTACAGCGCTTGTTCCGAGGTCCACACCGATTACATATTTCATCCGTCTCATCCTTTTCTACAAAAATGTGCTGGAGTAGCATACACCCAGCACATTCTTGTTTTCTATTCATTAAGCATTTAAAGTTTCTAGTAGATATTGGTTGATTAACGCTTTTAAGCGTTCTGTTCTACCTGATGTATTTTTAATTTCAGTTAATCCAAGTGCATATGCTTCTAGCTCACGGAAGTTGGTTTTTCCTTCTACGATTTCTAAGCCAATGCCTTTCGTATAACTGCTATAGCGCTCTTCTACAAAGTTATCAAGCACTTTATCTTCGATTAGTTTATTAGCTACCTTTAAGCCAACCGCAAAAGCATCCATACCCGCAATATGTGCGTGGAAAAGATCATCTGTATCAAATGAACCTCTTCTTACTTTTGCATCAAAGTTTAGACCACCATTGCCTAGTCCACCATTTTGCAGAATTTCATACATGGCTAATGTGTTTGTATATAGGTCTGTTGGGAATTCGTCTGTATCCCAGCCAAGTAATGTATCCCCTTGGTTTGCATCAACTGAACCAAGCATACCATTAATACGAGCTGTTCTTAACTCATGCTCAAATGTATGACCAGCAAGTGTTGCGTGGTTTGCTTCAATATTGAACTTGAAGTAATCTGTTAGGTCATATTTTTGTAAGAATGCTAGACCTGTAGCTACGTCAAAATCATATTGGTGCTTAGTAGGCTCTTTTGGTTTTGGCTCAATTAAGAATGGAACATTTAATCCAATTTCCTTCGCATAATCAACGGCCATGTGGAAGAAACGAGCTAAGTTGTCCATCTCAAGCTTCATATCAGTGTTTAAAAGTGTTTCGTAACCTTCACGGCCACCCCAGAAAACATAGTTTTCTGCACCAAGTTCTTTAGCAACTTCTAATCCTTTTTTTACTTTTGCAGCAGAGTAAGCAAATACATCTGCATTTGGAGAAGTCGCAGCACCGTGTGTATAGCGTGGGTTTGTGAACATATTAGCTGTGTTCCAAAGTAATTTTACTTTGCTTGTCTTCATGTAATCTTTAATCATTGCAATAATGACATCAAGATTTTCATTCGTTTCCTTCAATGTACTACCTTCTGGAGCTACATCAACATCATGGAACGCAAAGAAAGGAACATCTAATTTTTCAAAAAGCTCAAAAGATGCTTCAACACGAGCTTTTGCTAAGTCTAAACCCTTAAGGTGATCCCAAGGACGTACTGCAGTCCCTACACCAAATGGGTCTGTTCCATCAGCAGTAAATGTATGCCAGTATGCAACAGAATAACGAAGAATTTCCTCCATTGTCTTGCCATTAATTTTTTCTTCTGGATTGTAATATTTAAATGAAAAAGGATTCGTAGATTTAGCGCCTTCATATTTAATTTTGTTAACTGAATCGAAATAAGCCATCGGGTTATTCCTCCTGGTATTTAGAAATTTTTTTTAATGCTATCAAAAGCTTGTCATCTTTAAGCAAGCTTCCATAATCAGAGTATAACACCGCTTACAAAGTTTGTCTATACAATAAACTAAGTATCTCGAAAATTATTTTACTATTATATTTATACGTACTTAATTTATCCCCCATTCCTTATATATACTGAGTTTCACATTCGTATATTCACCATACTAAGTTTTATGATAAAATAAACACAATACCAAATAAGGAGTTAAATCAGTGAGAACGATGACATGGAATCAACAGGTTGTTAAAAAAAATAATAAAGCACTCGTCCTTCAATTAATTATGGAAAACGAGCCAATTTCACGTGCAGATATTGCTCAGACTTCAGGCTTAAATAAAACAACAGTTTCAACTTTAGTTACTGAATTATTAGAGGAAGATTTAATTTTTGAATCAGGACCAGGTGTCTCTAGTGGAGGTCGACGTCCCGTGATTCTTCACTTCAATAAGGATGCAGGTTATGCAATTGGAATCGATATTGGTGTAAACTATGTGCTATCTGTCCTTACCGATTTAAAAGGGAATATTTTAATTGAAAAAAGCCAAACACTGAGCCACACTACTTATGCGTCAATCATGGATATTTTACAAAAAATGATTCAGTCGCTAATGGATGAAATGCCAAAGAGCAGGTACGGAATTGTCGGTATCGGAGTTGGTGTACCGGGAATTGTTAATAATGAGGGGTCCGTCCTGCTAGCTCCGAATCTTGGATGGAGTAATATCCAATTAAAGGAGGAGCTTGAAAAACTCTACAATGTTCCAGTTATTATCGAAAACGAAGCAAACGCCGGGGCTGTTGGTGAACAGAATTTTGGTATAGGACAAAACCACAAAAACATTCTTTATATCAGCGCTGGTATAGGAATTGGTGTCGGAATCATTGTTAACAGGGAGCTTTATAAAGGAATAAATGGATTCTCCGGTGAGATGGGACATATGATTATTGACATGAACGGTAAGCGTTGTAACTGTGGAAGTCGTGGATGCTGGGAAGCTTATGCATCAGAGCAAGCATTACTCGAAATGTCTGATGCTAGTATTAAATCACTGGAAGGGTTACTTGAGTTAGCGAAGAATGGTGACAAAAAAGCGAAGCATCTCTTTGAAGAGATTGGACACTATCTAGGACTTGGAATTAATAACATCATTAATACTTTTAACCCCGAACAGGTCATCATCGGAAATCGACTTGCATTAGCGAAAGAATGGATCGAATCACCTATCCGGAATACGATTGAAAAACACACACTCGCATTCCACCAAAACGACTTGCAACTCAATTTTTCAAAACTCGGTAAATACTCAACCTCGTTAGGTCTATCAGCCTTCGCTGTAGACAACTTTATCAAAGGTTAAGGAAACTAGCCCACGTCTCTCCCCTGCTTTTAATAGAAAGCAGGGCTTTTTTTATAAAAAAATTCGACAGGCTGTCCTGTCGAATCTCTACATTATTTATCTCCATATGGATCAATTGTTTGAATTGTTCCATCTTCATTGTATTTAAGTTCTGTAAATTTAACGCTGCGCTTATGGTTAATCCCATTTGATAAAGAGCAGTCATGGTAGAAGAGATACCACTTATTCTTAAATTGAACAATTGAATGATGGGTTGTCCAACCAATTACTGGCTTAAGAATTGTCCCCTTGAACACGAATGGTCCCTGTGGATTTTCACTGACAGCGTATACAATTTTATGTGTTGTTCCAGTTGAATAGGATAGATAATAAAGTCCATTGTATTTATGAACCCACGGTCCTTCAAAATAACGACGGTCTTCATCACCTGCTAATATTGGGTTTCCATTCTCGTCAACAATTGAAATTTCCTTTGGTTCACTTTTAAAAGTAAGCATATCATCATTTAATTCCGCGAAGATCGGTCCTAATGCAGGTTCTGTAGGAGCTGGTCCTTCTGTAACCTCAGATTTAAATGAGCCCGTTTGCCATTTTTCAAGCTGACCACCCCAAAGCCCTCCGAAATACATAAAAGCGCTATCATCTTCATCTACAAAAACAGCTGGGTCGATACTAAAGCTTCCTGGTATATAATTTTCCTCTGGTGTAAAAGGTCCAGCTGGGCTATTCCCTGTCGCAACTCCAATTCTGAAAATACCTTCTTTATCACGTGCAGGAAAGTAAAAATAGTACTTGCCATTTTTGTAAGCTGCATCAGGTGCCCACATTTGCTTACTTGCCCATGGTACATCCTTTATATGAAGTACTTCCCCATGGTCTACAATAGGTCCTTCCATATCCTCCATGGATAAAACGTGGTAATCTTCCATTTTATATTGGTCCCCATTATCATTTGACGGTTCATCGTGTTCAAGGTCATGTGATGGATAAATATAAAGTTTTCCTTCAAAAACGTGTGCAGAAGGATCTGCTGTAAAAATATGTGTAACGATTGGTTCATTAGGTTTTGTGTTTTTCACCATAACAGCCTCCAGTAACTTTTATGATACCTACACATTCATTAAATCATATTCAATATACTTTGTATAGTGAAACAACTAACTTGTAATTACTTTTTTAAAAATAAAAAAGTGCCAACCCTGACTCTTCTATAACACGTCAGTGCTAGCACCTCATTTTATTTATAAATTCCGTACGTCTTTTTAACATCTTGTATAAAAATGATACCATTTCCTGGTTCATCGATTTTTATTTTTTTCCTAATTGATTCTACAATTGCATCTGTGCTTGCTGTCTCAGCTAAAATTAATACAATCTCTTTTTCAGGTTCTATTTCCATTGAAAATAGTTTACTTGTTTCATGGATTCCAGAACCTCTTGCATTCATGATTGTACCACCCTTAGAACCAGCTTCGACCGCTGCATCAATCACATCTTCGGCATTACCCTTTTCTACAATCACTGTAATCGCATGATACATTGGATTGTCTGCACCTTCCTCTTCTTTAATTTCTTCACTTTTACAGCTACTTGCTCCAACAATATGACCAACAGAAGTCGTAAATGCTATTCCATGATTAGGTTTAGAGAATTTAAATTTTTCATCAAGCTGATCTAGCGCTTGTTCCGCTACCTTATTATTCGAGACCATGATAACAATTTCTTTTCTAACGTCATTTAAAGCTAAGAATTCTAAGAGGCGATTTTTTATTGTGCCTTTTCCTAACAACACTGTTCCTCCTGATATTCCGAATTTCTTAGCTGTTTGCATGATTTTACTTCCCATACCATGATTTACAATTATGCAAACCAGTTCAAAGTCGGCTGATTCAGAATTACCCAACATTCTTCTCCAGTCCTCCTTTTTTTGATTTTAATTTAAATACATATCCTAATACCTGTAAAGCAATTAATGGTGTTAACGCGACCATTGCAATCATTCCAAATCCATCAATTAGGACATTTGCACCGTCAATTGCCTCAGCAGCACCTTGAATAAACGCTAAGATAAATGTTGCTGTCATTGGACCTGAGGCAACACCACCTGAATCAAATGCAATCCCGACAAACAGTTTTGGTACAAAATAAGTCATGGCTATCGCAATAATATAACCTGGCAGAAGATAATGCCATAACTGTAATTCGGGAATTAATATTCTTAGTATCGACAACGCGACCGCAATACCTACTCCTATAGATAAAGAAAACATGACCGTCTTTCTCGGTACATACCCACTTGTAACATCTTCTATTTGATGTGTCAACACGTGAACAGCAGGTTCTGCCAATATTGTTACAAGCCCCAAGATAAAAGCTACAATAACAAGATATGCTTTACTGTCTAAAGATGCAATACTATACCCAACTGCAGTACCTACATCCATAAATCCAGCATTCACTCCGACTAAAAACAGGACAAGTCCGATAAATGTAAATAAGAGACCCATTATAATTTTCCGTACTGCTTTTTTAGACTTTTTAAATGAGACTTTTTGAAAAATAAGAAAAAGGATTAAGATTGGTAGTAGCGCAATAATGATTTCAAACGCTATGATTGGAAATTTGTGCAAGAAAGGTCCAATAATAGAGCTTGAAACCTCATTATTTTCCAAACTTCCTGAGATTTTATCCGTTTTGGCAATGATGTTCATGATCATGACAGAGATGATCGCACCTGTAGAGGCGATTGCAACTAAACCGAAGCTATCTTTCTCTGAAGCTTTACTATCCTTTTTTAGTGTAGAAACCCCTAAGGCAAGCGCTAAAATAAAAGGAACCGTCAATGCCCCAGTCGTTGCCCCTGAAGCGTCAAATGATATGGCTAAAAATTCTGGAGAAGTGAATATGGCGAGTACAAAGATGATTAAATACAAAATGGATAACAATTTATATAAAGGAAAGTTGTAAACAATTCTTGCAAGACCCACCGCAATTAAAGCACCAATTCCAATCGAAACAATCACAACAAGACTAGCCTTAGAAATCAATCCAGATGTAACAAGGTCAACCTGTCCGGCGAGTATATGTAAATCAGGTTCGGCAATGGAGATGAAAAATCCTAGCGCTAATCCAGCTATCACCACAATCCATATTTTATTAGATTTTGCAATACTTGCCCCCATTGACTGTCCAATTGGCGTAATTCCAAGATCGACTCCAAATAAAAAGATAGACAATCCAATAATGATTAAAATCGCTCCAATGATAAAGCGAACTATTAGTGTCATATCTAAGTGAACTAAAGTAAAGTTTAGTATCAAGACAATAGCGGTAATAGGGAGAACGGCATACAAAACTTCCACAAGTTTAGAAACTAAAACATGCAATTTTAGATCATTCCTTTCTAGTAAATTTGTATTACCTAAAAAATAGAAATCTAGTATATTAATGTGGGTATTACACAGGATAGATTTCCAGATAATGGATTACAAATTAACATCCACTTTTATAATGTATTTTTCGTTTTTTTCAATACCGATATAATGTAATGTTTCTGCAGAAGACTGATGACGATAGATCTTTGATAAGATGGAAACAGCTATTCCCTTCCGATAGGCATGATATCCAAATGTCTTCCTTAAGGTGTGAGTCCCTATTTTTCCTGGAATTCCGACCTCTTTTGCTGCATGATTAATAATTCTGTATGCTTGCTGACGAGTAATTGGTTTATTATTCTTTTTTGATTTGAATAAATAATCACACTCCTGTAAATCAACTTGGCTTAAATATTTCCTTAGTTCTTTCTTCACACTGAGATTAATATAGAAGTCAGTTACTTCATCTGTGTGGGGGCCTTCTATAGAAACAAATTCTTTTATATCCTGCCCATCCCAGATATCACCGACTTTTAAAGAAAGTAATTCACTAACCCTCATCCCTGTATTGATCCCAAAGACAAAGAACAACAAATCCCGCTGTGAATGTTGACTCAATACTTCCTTCATACCCTTAATATCAGCAATTCTTTTGATAGGTTCAACAAACTCCATAGGATTTTCCTCCAATTGCCAATGTTACTTAACCATATTTTAACACCAACTATGTAACACCACAATAAAAAATGGGTCACAGGGACAGGTCCCTTGTCCCACGACTATTCCACTATACTTTTTCATAAAAAAACTCGACAGTTCTCAGTCGAGTCGCTGTCGAGTTTTATCCATTCTTCATTTTGGCTGCCATATATGCAGGATTTTCAGCTCCTGTGATAGAACTACCTGCAATAATAATGTCTGGGTTATAAACAGCAATATCAGGTATGTTTTCCAGTTTAATTCCACCCGCAACGGCTACCTCAAAGCCAAAGCCCTCAACAAGTGAAAATAATTCGGTGTTAAAGTTCCCTTCCGTTTGTTTATCTTTTCCAACATGTAGACTTACTAGCTTTACACCAAGCTCTTTAAGCTCTATTAGCCTTTCTCTGGAATGGACCTCTAATAAATCAATCATGATTTGATTTCCTGTTTCTTTTGCTATGTCTAGTGTATCTTTAATTGTAATGTTGGACGAAAATGCCATTACGGTCGTAATGTCTGCACCTGCATCAAATGCTTGAAGTGACTCATGTTTCCCTGCATCACAGGTTTTCATATCAGCAAGAATCACTTTTGTTGGGAATAGCGAACGCATTTCTCTGATAATGGACATTCCATACTCTTTAATGACACCTGTTCCAATTTCTAGGATATCAGTACTTTCTTCAGTTTCTTTTGCAATTCGAATACACTCTTCTTTTGTTAATCTATCTAATGCTAACTGTAATTTCAATCTAATCACCTCATATTCCCATTACCAAGTAAGGATAGAAATTTCTACTTACCTTTCAATTCGTTCAACTTCCCCGAGCTTTGCCTGAACATCTTCAATATAAGGCAGTCCTTCATTATCTCCTTTTACGCTTACAACCATTGAACCAATTGTATTTGCAAAATGTAGCGTTTTTTCAAGTGGCCAACCTTTTAAAATACCGTAAAGGACACCGGCATTAAATCCATCACCGGCACCAACCGTATCCACTACCTTTGACGCCTTTATTGCCGGTGATTTTATCATATCACCGTTAAAATAACCGACTGATCCTTTTTCCCCTTGTTTGATAGCAATAAAAGATATGCCCATTGCTTTCATCTTTTCAATAATTGTTTCAGGGTTCTTTTCACCGATGATAATTTCCATTTCTTCGTCCCCTGCAAGTAAGATGTCCACGTGTGGTAGAATCTCAGATAACACTTTTCTGGCTTCTTCCTTACTCCACATGCGAAGTCTTATATTTGGATCAAAGGAAATTTTTAACCCATACTTCTTTGCAAGCTTAATAGCTTGATAGATTACTTTGATGTTAACAGAGCCGATGGCTGGATAAATCCCAGTAATGTGTAGAATTCTTGCTTGTTGGAAGTAGTTTTCATCTAAGTCATCTTCACTCATGGCAAGTGTAGGGGATTTGTCTCGATAATAAAAAGTTCTAACATTTCCATCTTCCATAATTTCTTTAAAATTTAAAGATGTTGGATATCCGTCAACAAATTCTACCTGTGAAACATCAATTCCCTCACCGCGAGCAAAATTTAGAATGTATTTTCCAAACTCATCGTTACCTAAGCGGCTAATATATCCGGTTTTCAACCCAAGTCGCGCACACCCAATTACTAAATTGAGCTCTGCTCCACCTATTTTTTTTTCAAATCCATTTACAAATTTCATCGGTCCAGTTGCAGTAGGGTTAAATGCAATCATTGCTTCCCCAATCGTAATCACGTCTTTCATAACCGATTCCTCCAAAACTTTATTTCTGCCAAATTGTACACAGCTCAACTTGCCACTTGTTGAACAAGGGGAGCTGCCAATTAGTTTCTTGTGTGAATTTCGATATTACCTTTCCGAGCCACAATCACTTTGTCTGCCATCTCACCAAATAGACCTGTTTCAACTACCCCAACTAACTTAATCAACCTCTCATGTAATTGAATCGCATCATCAATAAGTCCAAAGTCACAATCTAAAATGTAATTTCTATTGTCAGATATAAACACTTGATTTTCTTTCATTCGTAGCGATGGAATTCCGCCGATTTTTTCAATACTCTTTACTGTCACTTCAAATCCAAATGGTATAACCTCCACTGGTAGAGAGAAAGCACCTAGCTTAGGAACTAATTTTGTAGAATCGGCAATAATAATCAATTCATCTGCGCAAGCGTCAACTATCTTTTCTCTTACTAGTGAGCCTCCCCCACCCTTAATCAGGTTTAGTTCCTTATCGATTTCATCAGCACCATCAATGGCAAGATCAATATGTGTAGTCGTGGAAAAGTCAGTTAACGGAATGCCCAGTTCTTTTGCTAGACGTTCTGTTTTTTTCGACGATGGGATTCCTTTAATGTGAAGCCCCTCCTTCACACGTTCACTCAATTTTTTTAGCATCAAGTTTACTGTAGAGCCAGATCCTAATCCAACTGTCATACCATTTTTCACAAATTTAACTGCTTCTTCAGCCGCAATTCGTTTATCGTTATCCATGCTATCGCTCACCCCTGTAAATCCTTAAAATAGACCAGGATTAATCAATTTTGGAATATAAAATGCAATTTCTGGGAAAAACGCAATAAATAATAATACCACAATGATAATTGCAATATACGGTATTACTGCAACAAACGACCTCTCGATGGACATATCCCCAATTTTAGCCGCTAATAATAGACATAATCCGTATGGAGGTGTAATCAATCCTATTGCTAACGTAATTACAACAATTAAACCTAAGTGTACTGGATCAATTCCAAACTGCAGAGCAGTTGGTAGAATAACCGGTACGAATAGTATCATCGCTGGGATAGCATCCATAAAAGTTCCTACAAACAGGAAGAACCCGATAACAATGATAATAAATAACCATTCTGTCCCAACATTATTCGCAAAGAATTCTTGGGCTATCGTTCCTAATTGATAGTAGCTCATTAATTCTCCAAGTGCGCTTGCAGCTGCTAACGCGAACAATGATAATGAACTCAATGCTAACGTATCCATTAAAATTTTTGGTAGGTCTTTTACTTTTAACGTTTTGTAATAGAACATACATACAATCAACGTGTAAAGCGATGCAACTGCCGCCGCTTCTGTTGCAGTAAAAAAACCTGAAATGATTCCACCAATGATAATAATTGGGGTTAGTAATGCTGGAATTGCTTCAAAGAATAATTTAGCAAATTTTTTCATCTCTACACGCTTGGAGCGTGGATAATTTCTTTTTCTAGCAAGAATGTATATAAAAATCATCATACCTAAACCAATTAAGATGCCTGGCACAATTCCACCAAGAAACAACGCACCAATCGAAGCATTAGTTAAACCTGCGAAAATAATCATCGGAATACTAGGTGGTATTACGACCCCTACAGTTGAGGATGCAGCCGTAACTCCAACTGCGGTTTCTTTGTCATATCCCTGTTTTAACATGCTCGGAATTAGGACTTTACCTACCCCGGCTGTATCTGCTTGTGCTGCACCAGACACACCAGCAAACATCATAGATACTAGCACGTTTGCATGGGCTAGTCCCCCGCGAATCGGACCAACAATTGCAAGTGCTAAGTTAATGAGCTTTTCGGAAATTTTTCCAGAGTTCATTAAATTAGCAGCTAAAATAAATAACGGCACTGCTAATAGAACGAACGAATCAAGTCCATTCACCATCTTCATTGGAACAGTGGCTTCAGGAGTGTAAGGGATTCCAAAAATACCAAGCAAAGCAACGATTCCGATTACAAAGGCGATTGGAACTCCAATTAACATTAAGATGATAAATAATCCAAGAAGTATAAATCCCATTATGATCTAACCTCCTTCGCTTTATATTCTTGAACATGGTTAATTAAATGTGATACCGAGTAAATAATCATGGTACCCGCCATAATAGGAATTGCGATCCAAATATACCCCATTTTCATATCAGGAAACGTAGCCCATGTGTAATTCCAAAATTCATTTACAACGATAAGACCTAGGAAAAAAATACAAATATTAAATGAAATTAAAACAAGATCGTTAAAAATTTTTAATGTTAACTCCTTTACTCCTGTTAGCTTTTTAATGATGAAATCAAAGTTGAAATGTTCCCTACGATTCACCATTACCGCTGCGCCCATGAATATCGACCAAATAAAGGAATAATTCGCTACCTCTTCTGTCCAAATTACAGATATCCCTAAATGTCTGGTAATAATTTGTAACAAAATCACAATAAAGAAAATACTTAAGAAAAATACCCCAAGCGTGATTTGTAATTTTTCAAGTGTCTGGACAAAACGCTTCATTTGAATCCCCCTAACTATTCGAGTTCAATAATCTTTTGTAATAAACCTTCTACTTCAATTTCCTTTGCAAAGTCTTCAAGAATAGGTCTTGCAATATCTATGAATGGTTGCCTATCAATTTCATTTACAATTGCGCCTTCTTCAACTGCTTTTTGCTTATACTCTACATCTTGTTTGTTTGTTGCTTCACGTTCTGCTTTTACCGATTCTTCAGCAGCTTTTAAAATGATGTCCTGCTGTTCTTTAGAAAGGTTGTCAAATTTTTTCCCATTGATTAATAAGAATCTTGTTGTATAGTCATGGCCAGTTTCGGTAATGTATTTCCCATTTTTTGTTGTGTGATGAGCTTGTTGAACAAAAAATGGGTAAGCGTTTTCAGATGAGTCAACAACGTCTTGTTGTAATCCTTGATAAAGCTCTCCCCATGAAATTCCTGATGGAATGGCTCCGGTTGCCTCCCAGAAATCTGAAACAACACCAGAAGTTTGGGTACGGATTGACATTCCTTTCAAGTCGCTAATAGAGTTAAGCGGTTTCTTTCCATAGTAATGTCTTACCCCAGCAGACCAATAACCTAGTAGTTTAAAAGAGTTATCTGATTTTTCATTAATAATATCAGCCATTTCTTTACCAACCTCACCATCTACTACGCTTAACCAATGGTCATAACTAGTAAAGAGATATGGAGCAGAAAATAAATCTACTTCTCTAATCCCTGTTTGTGTCATAAAACCTGGCGAAACGAGTACCACGTCCGCTGCACCTAGTTGAAGTTTTTCAACTAACTGTGATTCTTCTGTTCCAATTGTTCCGGCATGCACTTCAACTTCAATAGTTCCATTTGATTCATGCTCCACAACATCTTTAAATTTCAACATTCCTGCTTGATATGGATTATCTGGAGATGTTTGGTTATGTGCTGCGATTATCTTGATTTTCCCATCTCCATCTGCATCTACTTCTGCACTATTACAACCTGCTAATAGTCCTATGGTTAAAAAAACGAGTAATATGAAAATGTATTTATTTTTCATTCACCTTCAACCTCCCAATATAATTTCATTTGAAACAAACATTACTCTAGGTTTGCATGTTTTTGATTTAAGTTGGAATGACTTTTACCTTCAGGACTTTTTTGTAAAAGGTAAACAATAATTGCATCTAAAAGCAGGTGAGCAGATTGGTCAAACTGACTACCAAGCGGCTGTATAGTACTAGGTTCAGATGCTATGCGTTTTTTTGTTGCTGCTGGAATTCTTACTGATATATCGCTAAGTTCCCCGATTAAAGAATCCACGTTCGTTGTAACCAACACAACTTTTGCATCAATTTCTTTTGCCTTTCCTGCATACTGTACAAGAGATCCTGTATTTCCTGATCCAGAGATTAAAACCAAGAGATCACCTGTTTCTATGCTTGGTGTAATCGTTTCACCCACAACAAAAACTGAATATCCACAATGCATTAAACGCATTGCAAATACCTTACCCACTAGGCCAGAACGTCCTGTACCGGCAATAAATATTCGCTTGGCATTTTGTAATTCATTCGCTAATTCCAACGTTTTACTTTCATCAATTTGTCCTAATACACCAGAAACTTCTTCGGCAACTGTTTCAATTATTTTTTTCACTTTCTATCACCCTTCATTTTAATAAGATTCTCTTTCAAGTAATCGAGGTTCAAACCGATATATACCCGCCTGGTTTATATGATCTTTGTTTTGAATCTTCTCGAATAATATATTTGCTGCTTTTTCTCCCATTTCAAAAGTAGGTTGTGCAATAGTTGTTAAGGCTGGACTAAAGACCTCTGCATATGAGACGTCATCTATGCCAATTAAAGCGACATCATCAGGAATTTGGATATTTAGTTTCTTTGAATAAGCCAATACTTCATATAACACTAAGTCATTACCTGCCAGAATTGCGTTCGGTGGATGTTGTAAATGTAACAATCGATCTAACACTTGTTGCATTTCTGAAATCTCACAATTAACAAGATATTCCTCATTTAGGGGGACTTGGTATTGTTCCAACGCTTTTTTATATCCATTTAATCTCTCAATACGCGGTGTGATATTCGAGTGTAGAGAAGGTGCTAACATCGCAACCTTGGAATATCCATGTTTAATAAATGACTCTACCGCTAGATAAGATGCTTTCTCGTTGTCTAGTAATACTGCGTCGATATCTACACCTTCAATCAAGCGGTCAATAAAAACAAATGGGTAATTCTCCTTCACTAGGTCTTGATATAATGAGACATTCTCTCCTGTCGGAATAGCAATCAGTCCATCAACTTGTTTCGCCCGTAACATATCAATATATTTCTTCTCTTTATCCGGATTATCGTCTGCATTGCATACAATGACGTGGAAATCTCTTTCATTGCAAACATCTTCAATTGCTCGAATAATTTGTGTAGAAAATTCATGCAAGATATTTGCAACGATTACTCCGATAGTTGTTGTAGATTTTTGTTTTAAACTCCTTGCTAAAATGTTTGGTCTGTATCCAAGTTTCTCTATAGCATCTTCAATTCGCTCTTTCGTTTCCTCGCGCATATAATCGAAACGCTGATTTAAATATTGGGAAACGGTGCTTTTTGAAACACCAGCATGTTTTGCAACATCAGCAATTGTTATCTTTTTCATCTATTTATCTCCTAAACACTTAATAGAAGTTTCACTAAATCGGTTTAGTAAACCGGTTTAGTGAAAGTATAAAACATATGAAAGCGTTTTACAACCATTTTCTTAAAGTTTTTTAGTGACTTCCGCAAGTCATTTTATATAAAATCACTATTCTTGCATTTAAAAAAACCCCTCGCCAATTGCGAAGGGTTCGTAAACTTTACTATTAATATACGTCGCGTAGGTAACGACCTTGTGTTTTCATATCTTTAAGGTATGCTTCTGCAGCTTCTCTGTCCATGCTGCCTTCTTGTTCAATGATTGTGAGAAGGGCTTCGTTCACATCTTTTGCCATATGTTCTTTATCTCCACAAACATAGAAATAAGCACCATTGTTTATCCACTCAAATAATTCTTTACCATGCTCAAGCATCTTATGCTGCACATATACTTTTTGAGCTGAATCACGTGAGAAAGCTACGTTGATTTTTGTCAAGATTCCGTCTTGATTGTATTTTTCCAACTCGTCTTGATACAAGAAGTCAGTCGCCTTATGCTGATCTCCAAAGAACAACCAAGATCGACCTGTTGCCTTATTTACAGCAAGTTCTTCGATAAATGAACGGAATGGTGCAATCCCAGTTCCAGGACCAACCATAATAATATCTTTATCTAATTCTTCTGGTAAATGGAAGTGTTTATTAACTTGAACGAAAACTGGAAGAGTATCGCCTTCCTGAACTCGTTCCGCACATTGTACAGAGCAAACTCCTTTGCGTTCACGACCGTGCGCAGTATAACGCACCGCACCGATTGTTAAATGAACTTCATCTGGATGTGCCGCTAAACTACTCGCAATAGAATAAAGTCTAGGTACCATTTGTCTTAATAAAGCAACGATATCTTGGGCTGAAGCCTTCCATGGACGAAAGTCACGCAGCATATCAAGTAAGTCCCGACCATCGCAATATTCTTTTATTGCCGCTGTATCTTCCACAAGCTTTTGCAGCTCTTCATTATCAGTGAATGCTGCTGCACCCTGCAATATTTTCTTTGTAAGTAATGTGATATCTAAATACGTAATCAATGCTTCTTTGAGAGGCATCGTTTCACCTTTACGACCGACTTTTACAACCTCATCTGCATCCCATTTCATTTCCTCAAGAAGGGTTGCGACTAATTCTGGATCATTTGAAGGTGCAATTCCAAGTGTATCACCAGGGATGTACGAGAATCCTGAACCTTCTAATGAAAGTTCAATATGTCTGGTTTCCTTACTAGAACCTTCCCCATTTAAGTTAATGTTCTTTAGAACTTTTGCTTGAAATGGATTCGTTCTTGAAAATGTTGTAGGAACAGGCTTTTTCGGATCTTTTTCGTTATCTATAGTTCGTTGCATTTTCTAAAAACCTCCAACAGTTATATATATAGTTAGAATAACACATGTACAAGTTACCTTGTGTGCATTTTGACACATTTTCATCACTTTTTCATTATACTACCAAAAGAGAGCCCAGCCCAATAAATTCGCTTAGTCTTTACATAATCTTGTTCTTGAATTGTGTCAATTCTTTTTAAAATCCAGAACTGCGCTATTCGCACATGTTCGAAAAATCTCGAGGGATTCTTTTGATATTATATTGTACAATAAATCAATTACGTGCACGACAAACTTGAAGAATGGGATGTTGGTTTTTATTTGTGGTAAGTGGTATTATTCGGTAAGTTTGGGACGACTCCTCTGTTTCCAGCGTTGGGGTTCATGGTGGAGAACTGTACCTATCCCACTTATTTTAGTGAGTTTTTATAGTTTCGATCGGCTTTGATGCTGAAAATAAAGTAGAGCATTACCATGATTGGGAAACAAAAAACTACGATTCCTCTGAAGAGTGCAAATGGTGTTTCAAAAAGAAAAGCTCCCCAAAAGTCCATTCCAGCCTTTTCCCATAAACCAGGAGTATAATATAATTCTTTTGGATTTAAAAGAGCAGAAGCGTATTGATGATCATTGTTGAATAACGCGATAAGAATAGGTAAATAACAGATAGCAAGACTCAAGTACATTTTTGACAGTCTTTTATATCGGAAAGCTCTCGAGTCAGAATCGGAAAAAATATCCACGTCCGCACTTTCACTCACTTTTTTAAAATATTGTGTGCCAGAACTCTTTGTTCCCGCAATATGCTTCCATCCGCAATCCTCGAAAAGAGTTATATAGTCGATAAAATCCTCTTTTGATTTAAATTTCCGGTAATCAATTCTTATGTTTACATTTTCAGGTTCTGTAGGGCGAAATTGATAAGTAAATGACTTTCCAACAAATTCATAGCCTTTTGTAGCCATTTCACTTAACCATGTTTCTTCTTTTTCAAAGTTAAGGAATAACTTTAATTTTCTCATCTCTTCACCTCATTTTTTTTAAAAAGCCTCTTCGGTTATTCGAATCATATGCTTCATTCTTTCTAAATCAAGTTGCAACACTTCTTTTCCTGTTTCTGTAATGACATAAACCTTCCTTCTGCTGTCCTCACTTGGTACAGGCTCGATAAACTTCAACTTTAGCAAATTATCGATAGCCCCATACAGAGTGCCCGCTGCCATCCTTACCTGCCCATCACTAAGCTCTTCAACTTTTTGGAGGATTAAGTACCCATGTGCCGGCTCCAATAATGCCAAAAGAATGTAATAAACTGTTTCTGTTAGTGGAATATTTTTATCTCTTTTCATAACTTTCACCTCAGTTCAGGCTAACTATATAGTTTGACTGTATAGTTTAATTTTATACAGTTACACTGTATATGTCAATAAAGCATTTGAAAAATAGGTTAATTTCCCAACAACACCTTTTATAAAGGCTCTTTCCTAAAAAATTGTTGCTTTCTGATAATAAAGGCAAAACTAGTTGATTGGAGTGTAAGGTAGCGACTCCTCGAAAATGTATTCACATTTTCTTCGTGCGTGGGTTATTTCAAGGAAGCAAATTCAATGTCCAGCGGGAAAAGTGTGAGACTTGAGACCGAGACCCCGCAGGAGCGGCAGCGACTTGTCCAGTTGTAGCGGCTAGAAACTCGAGAAATTTCAAGTCCTCCTTCAGAGGCAAATTACGCCTCTTTGTCGGAGTGGCCAATTTTCTCGTTTCTGTGCAAGCCGCCTCCACATTTCGTTGAGGAGGCTCAAGCCACGCCCGCGGAAAGCCTCCACCTGAAGCGGAAGTCAACGATATAAAAAACAACGAAGTTTGCGAAAACAGCCTTTATAAAATAAAAAACACCTAGTCTAAAGACTGGTGAACAGGAGTAGTTGACGTAAAATGGGGAATTTATACTTACTGGCCTTTGGGACACTGTACCTGTCCCTCTGTCCCAAAAAAAGAGAGCCCAAGGGCTCTCTCTAATTATGCTTTAATTTTCAGATTGTGTTCCGTATGCAGAGTTGCGATTATGCCGTAGAATGCATAGTAGAAGGATTCGGGTGCAATTAAGCGAAAATGACCAACTTCATCAGTGTTGAAATTCAGGGCGTTTTCTAACAGACGATAGGTGGAGTACGCATAAAAGCAAAAATATACATAATCAAACTTCGGCATTTTCTCATATATAATAGCAATTTCTTCCTTATATAAATCAATATTAGCTGTTGCTTCATCAATTATTGTTTTTAAATCTTCTAGTCCAGCTTCAAGGATTAGATCATTCTTTTCGATTTTTATTGTAGCCATTTTTATACCTCCATTATCATTATCTACCCCCATTAGACCATTTTTTAAAACGTTTTGTTATGATATGAATCACTCTTATTCCATACGGATAAATTCTTATTTTTCATCTAGAAAATCTTTAACAATCACATTAAATTTTTCACTATGTTCCCAAAACATCATATGACCTCCAAGAACCTTTACTTGAGATTCTGGTGTTAATTGTTTTGTATACTTTACGGCAATATCCGCCCAGTGCTCTGCAACAAAGGTTAAGGTAGGAACGGCTTTACTAGCTTGTTTGGCTTCCTCTCGATAATCCGAAAACATACCAGAGGCAAATAAATTACCAGCGATGTAATATGGGGTTTTCAAAGATTGCTCTACTAACCATGTTAGCTCATCTTTCTCAAGTTCTCTCTGCACCATTACTTGGGTAATATAACTGGTTATGAAATCTCTGTGTCCTGTTGGATTTCGTAAATAACCGTTATAGATTGCTGCAATATCATCTAATTTTCCTTCAACCCACACTTCTTCATTTACGGATAATGATTTAGGCGGCATATCCACAAGTATTATAGATTTAATGTTTTCTGAACTATTTTGCTTCAAATATTCCCAAACTGTAAAACAACCAAACGACCATCCTACTATAGTTGCATTTTTCACGTCCAACGCTTCCAAAACGGTCGCTAAATCAGATCCGTGTGTGACATAATCATTTCCATGAGGAGTAATAGTTGATCTTCCGTGGCTCCTTGGATCAATCACAATTACGCGGTTGGTTTTTGAAAAATACTCAACTTGCTTATTAAAAACCTCTGTCGTAAAAGTAAAACCTGGAATGAAAACAATAGCTTCCCCTTCTCCTAAATCTTGTACAAACAATTCGACCCCTGGATTGACTTCAATATATTTCCCTTCATTAAAACCCATCATAACTCCCCCTATATTAAGCTTTTAAACACTATATTCATTGTTTCTGATCTAAATTCCTTTTATATTGTTAATCAAAAAATACCAAATAGAAAAGCCTTCGAATATTTTCGAAGACTTAACTGTTACTATTTTTTACAGCTTATTTTACTGCTAGTGCTGTCTTTTTTAAGTATTGCTTTCCTGGATGATGGGCAGGCAACTGGCTTCCACGTCCAAACAGGCTTTCTCTTAATGTGTCACCTTCGTATTCTTTCCGTACAAGACCTCTTTCCTGTAATACTGGTACAACTAGCTCTATAAAATCTTTAAATGTTCCAGGTGTAATTGCGTAAGCAATGTTAAATCCATCGACTCCGGTCTCTTCCACCCAACTCTCTAAATCATCAGCTACCTGTTCGGGACTTCCAACAGTCACAGGACCAAGGCCGCCAATTCCGGTGTATTTCTTTATCTCATCAATCGTCCATTTTTTATCAGAATCGATTTTTGTAAAGTTCTCAACGGTCGATTGAATCGCATCATTTTTCACATACTTTAAATTTTCATCTGGACTATACTCTGAAAAGTCGATTCCAGTCCAGCCACCTAGAAGTGCTAATGCCCCTTCATAGCTTACGTGTTTTTGATACTCATTGTATTTATCTTGTGCTTCTTCTGCTGTTTGACCAACGATTGGAGTAATACAAGCAAGTATTTTTATTTCCTCTGGTGCTCTGCCAGCCTTGATTGCTTCTTCACGTAGTTTCTTGACGGAATGCTTAGCTGCATTTTTAGTCGGTGCCCCAATAAAAATTAATTCCGCATGTTTACCAGCAAAAGCCCGCCCCTTACTAGAAGTTCCGGCTTGGTAAAGGACTGGTGTTCGTTGTGGAGAAGGTTCGCAAAGGTGAGCACCTGGAACCTTATAATACTTACCTTCATGATTGATATCGTGAACCTTACTTGGATCTGCAAAAATTCGATTCTGTTTGTCTAGTAAAACTGCATCATCCTCCCAACTTCCTTCCCATAATTTATAGCAGACTTCTAAGTATTCATCGGCAATATCATAGCGCTCATCGTGTTTAATCTGATCTTCCAAGCCCATATTCACAGCGGCACTTTTTAAATATGAAGTTACAATATTCCAGCCTACACGCCCTTTTGTAATATGATCGAGCGTCGACATCCTGCGAGCAAATGTATATGGATGCTCATGAGTAACAGATGCAGTAACCCCAAATCCTAAATGTTTCGTCACCGCTGACATTAACGGTACAACAAGGGATGGATCATTGACAGGTGTTTGTGTACCTTGGCGGATTGCAGCATCTCTTGAACCTTGATACACATCGTATGGCCCTAGTACATCTGCTAGAAATATAGCATCGAATCTACCCTTTTCTAAAAGCTTCGCGAGTTCAATCCAATACTCGCTGTCTTTATAACGATGGGATTGATCCTCTGGATGTGTCCATAGACCTGGGGATTGATGTCCCACACAATTCATATCAAACGCATTTAAATAAATTCTTTTCTTCGTCATTTTCATTAACTCCTCTTCCATTAATTTTTCAAGGCAAAGTCTTTTTTCTTATTTACTGTTTCAATAAAGTAATAAAGCTCTTTTTTCAATCTCACTAACACATTCTCGTCCGTTATTGGGTTGACTACTTGTGTTTTATCGATTTGGCAATCTTGGAAGTACACTCCTTGTTGGCTTTGCCCCTTTAATGCAGCCAATAATGGTTTGAGGCTGAACTCAATCGCAAGTAAGTGGGCTGGGCTTCCACCTGTCATGATTGGTAATACTGTTTTCTGCGACAGCACATCTTGGGGAAGCAAATCTAGTACTGCCTTCAAAATCCCAGTGTAGGCTGCCTTGTATACGGGCGATCCTACAATCACTCCCTCAGCCCCTTGAAGGAGTAAAGTCAGATCCTTAAGTGCAGGACTATCAAACCTCAGATTAAAAATGTCCTCAAATGGAATATCTCTAACAGATACATATGTGACCGAGAAACCCTCTTGTTTCAGCTTTTTTCCAACATACTGTAGGACTAAATCCGTTCTAGAACTCTCAGACGGACTTCCTGATAAAATTACGATTTCACTCATTTTAATCATCCTTTCGCTTGTGTCTTTTTGTTCATTTAAATGAGTTTAACTTAGGATTATTTGTAAGGAATCCCCTCTTCTTCCAAGTAAAAGATCGAATAAAAAAGGCATCTTTATCTAAAGCGTCTTTTTTGGTCGCTTTGAAAATAAAGATGCCTTTAGTCGTCTAATCGGCACGTTATTTACTTAGTTTTAGTTTGGGTTGATGTGGATTTTTGCAAGGAAAAACGCTTCTTTTCTGTTGCATCGATTTGGGTAATTTCCCCATTGTGAACCGTGATCACAATAGATCCAAAATCCAATTTCTCCAAGGTAGATAAAATATGCTTTACCTTTGATTCATCAAGCTGCGCCATACAACTCCCCCTTGTTCAAGATGTATATGATTCATTGCCATTGGTTGACCAGTATGGCAATCAGTTCTGCGGCCAAAAAATCAAATGCGCCTTGGCGTATTTGCGCCAGATTTTAGGCCCACATGATGTGGGTCATAAAGACGTTGCCACAGGACGTGGCGTTCTTAGTCTTTGATCTTACTGCTCGAAAATTTCCTTTGAAAAATCGTGGCATCCGCCGGAGGCTTTATTTATATCAGTAGAAGTATGACTTTTACTGATATAAATTAAAAAGCCCTCTTCTAATAAGAAGAGGGCATACGTGATTAGTTTCATACGCTCTTCTTATCTTTCAAGCTTTACGCTTGCTGGAATTGGCACAGTACAATTGTCTGTTGCCGAGGCTTCGATGGGCCAGTCCCTCCACCTCTCTGGATAAGAATAAAATGGTAATTTAGTTGTTGATATATAAATTACACGGAATTTTTGTTTCTGTCAATCGATTTCAGCGAAAATTTTTAAAAGGTAGAAATTTTAGTCATTTTGTCATAGTGTTTATCGTTCTTCTAAGGATTAGGCTGTTTATACACCTTAAAAAAATGGATATGATAGGACTTTTGTATATAGTTGGAAAAGGTTAATGCTTAATAGCTCCTTTTGATATGACTTTTGGGTACTTTTTGAAAAACAAATATCATAAACGCTTTTTTTCTTATGATTTTTGGATATAACTGGTAATATCCATAGTATAAATGCTGCTTATTGCATGACTTTTGGAAATCACAGGAAAAACCTGCATTATACCATTTGGTGTAAACCCACAAAAAAAGACCTCGAATCATTATATAATTCGCGGTCGCCGTTTATGATATTTTATTAATTTCGTAGTAATCGTTCGAGCTCAGCTTTTTCTTCAGTGGACAATATTCTCTCAGCCAATGGAAAAAGCATATTTTCTTCCTTCGCGAAGTGCTGTGTTAAGGTTGCGTACGCTTGGACTGCGTAAACTGTAATAGTTTGTGCATCATATTCATCCATGTCCTCTCCCACTAGAGCAGCCTCATCAAGGAAATCTCGTAAATGCTTTTCCGCTTTACGATGCTCATATTCCATTGTACCGATGGTTTGATCTTTATCACCAAGACGACGGTCCATCATTGGGAACAGTCCTTCATCCTCACGTTTTGAATGTGCCTTAAGCTCAATATTAAATGATGAAATCTGCTTGTATAATTCTGAAAACAGTTCAAGCACTTTGGGACCAGATTCGTATTCTATTTCTTCCGCAATCTCATAGAAACGATTCATCATTGCCCTCAATGACTCGTGCTCATCCTTTAATTTTTGCAGCGGAGGACTAAGTAGCTTCACATTTTGATCCTCTATCAACATTCAACTTCACCCCTTCACCAGTCATATGTCACCTTCCTATAGCATACGATAATTGCTCAAAAATTTTAGTGATAGGAATCACTAGGTCGAAACCCCTAACAAACAATGTCCTATATGATGCTTGATGATGATAGATATAATAAACCAAGTAGGCAATCAACTAACGGAAAAAGTTGTCTCTACGATATAGGACTAAGTTTTGTAGATACAGGACTAAACGTGCGATTTAACGGACGGAGTTTAAAGGATTTAGGACACATATCTCAATATATCGTACATAACCATCCATAGATTCAGCCATATAAAATACCTTCCAAGCACTCGGAAGGCCAATTATGAGCTTCAGCAAAGAATTACTATTTCTCGTTTTTCTCAGTTGCTTTGTAGTTCTTGAACCGCGTTTGGAATAACATATGTTTCTATTACCTGGTTTAAATAGTGGGACGCGGGACCTGTCCCTGTGTCCCTGGTAGGAGACCTGTGTCGCTCAATGATTTCTCATAATTCTCTCATTCTCTTTTAATTTTTGTACGGTACATTACAGGTATAAACGTTTTATGGGAGGATTTTAAGATGAAAATTGTTATTGTGCCTTCGGGTTTTAAGGAATGTTTAGATGCAGAGGAAGTTGCTTTGGCAATGGAACGGGGTGTGAGGCGCTTTGATACGTCAATTGATCCTGTAGTAATCCCCATGGTTGATGGTGGGGAAGGATTTGTAAAGACTATTATTAGCATTAAAGGTGGAGATTTAATTTATAAAAAGGTAACTGGACCAGTCGGGAAGAAAATCAGTAGTTATTTTGGCTTTTATGAAGAGAGTGGTAGACGTATCGCTGTGATTGAAATGGCAGCCGTAGCTGGGTTGAAGCTAGTGCCTCGTAATCAACGAAATCCGTTAAGAACTACGACCTATGGAGTTGGAGAATTAATAATGGCTGCACTTGATTTCGGTGTCGATCATATCTTAATTGGCTGTGGAGATTCAGGTACTTCTGATGGAGGTGCAGGGATGGCACAGGCGTTGGGGGTTCAGTTTTTAAATAAGGAGCAACAACTCGTCCATATCATGGGAGGCGAGGATTTATTGGAAGTCGACTCACTCATAACCACGAATATAGATAGTCGATTAAAGTATGTCACCATCGATGTAGCATGCAACTGGAAGAACGTATTATGCGGAGAAAAAGGAGTAGCACGAATATTTGGTCCCCAAAAAGGCGCTACTTCAGAGCAGGTTGAGGTCTTATCAACAGCGCTAGAAAATTATGCAACTGTCATTGAAGATGCATCAGGATTGAATGTTCGCTCACTACCAGGTAGCGGTGCATCTGGAGGTTTGGGTACGGGATTACTCGCATTTACAAATGCAACATTACATCCACGATTCGATATCATTATGAATTTTATTAATATTGAGGAAGCAATTTCAAATGCTGATATCGTTTTTACTGCTGAGGGGAGTTTAGATTTTCAAACTCCTAACGGAAAAATCCCGGCCGAAGTAGCCCGGATTGCGAAAAAGAATGATATACCTGTTATTGCTATTACAGGAACTATCGGAAAAGGAGCGAAACTTAACTATAACGCAGGTATAGACGCTTATAGCAGTATTATTAAAAGACCTGTTTCCTTGGAGTTAGCCATGAAAAAAGCACCGAAATGGATAGAGGAAAGTACGGAGTCTGCATTACGAAAAATCGCAATTGGTTGGGGAATGGCAAACAAAAACCTGTTAAAGAAAGTGTCTATTTAACATGATTACGGGATTGGAGAAACAAATTGAAAAGAGTCAACCATTAAAATCTGCGGTCCTGCCCATTTCAAAGCCGCTTGCTCTCGTTGTTTTACATGTTCTCTTCTTGGCAGGTATTGTCTTTATTGATGGTTTGGATTATCGCTCAAAGATTGCTTTATTTACTTTTTTATCTGCAATGACATTATGGGTTACTACAAAAATTCCAGCTGGCTTTGTTGCTATTTCACTGATCGTGTTCACCATTCTCATGAATGCCGGAGAACCGAATTTATTATATGAATCACTCTCTGAAAAAGTAGTATGGTTAATGATCGGATCTTTTATTATAGGTGAAGCAGTCAAAGAATCTGGATTAGCAGATCGAGTCACCCTGATGCTGTTGAGCAAATCGAAAGATAAAGGAAAAGTTCTAGCTGGGGTGAGTTCCATTTTGTTCGCATCCGCATTTTTTATACCGTCTACCTCCGGTCGGGCAGCATTATCTATGCCAATTATCAATCAGTTAAACCAAAAATATACGAAAAAAGAACAAAGTGTGTTTGCATTGTTAGCTCCCATCATTATTTTAATGAGCACGTCCGCCACCCTAATTGGAGCTGGATCTCATTTAATCGGAATTGGATTACTTGAAACCACCGTTCATCAATCCATTTCCTTTATCCAATGGTTCATATGGGGGCTTCCCTTTGCTTTGGTTATGACAATCCTTTCGTTCTTTACTGTGAAATGGCTCCTATGGCCAAGGGATGAATTAAGAGTGTTGAAAAACACTCAATCTGTTGAAACATCTTTATTGAAGAAACAGATGAATAGAACGGAAAAAAAGACCTTGATCTTGATGATTTTTTTAATAATCGGATGGATGACAGAAAGTGTACATGGCTATGATATTGCTTTTATTACGATGGTAGGTGCCATCTTAGTGATGACGCCCAATTATGGAATCATTAACTGGAAACAAGGAATAAAGTCAGTTTCGTGGAATTTGATTTTATTTGTTGCAGCAGCCGCTGCCCTAGGAAAGATGTTGGTTGAAACAGGTGTCGTGAAATGGCTGGAAAAGGAAATACTGAGCTTTCTGCATTTGTTTACAGTTGCTCCAGAGTGGTTAATTGTTTTGGTCATTTTAGTCGCAACAGTTTCAAGCCATTTATATATTACTTCACATACCACACGGGCCATCGTGTTTATCCCGGGATTATTATTATTTAGTGAAACAATTGGAGTAAACCCTTCAGCGGTTGTGTTTTTAAGTTTAATAGGGATGAACTACTGTGTGACATTTCCCGTCAGTTCAAAAGCATTACTTCTCTTTTATGAAGATGAAGGAAATTCATATGACGCTAAAAACCTATTAAAAATTAGTGCAATATTAATGCCAGTCTATATCCTTGTCATGATGACATTCTATTTCTCCTACTGGCAATGGACTGGACTACAATTGTAGTTGGGACAGAGGTTGACTGTCCCTTTTATCCATTCAAAGAGACTGTCTGTAAAAAAATAATGGGACACGGTACCTGTCACCGTGTCCCATTTTGGTGTTGCTTATTAGCAAATCTCACAATGGGCTTAGCGAATAATGTTTCCTCCAAAATGCAATAATCTTCATCGCATCCCCCCACCTTTACCCCAAAAATAGAAAACTCCGCACAAACAATATTGACTTTTAACAATACATCTATTATGGTTATATACATAACTATATAACCATTTATGTATATAACTTATATATTACGAATAGTAGGCGATTATTATGCAAAAACCATTTGTTCAAGACAAACCCATTTATTTGCAGGTTCGTGAAAAAATCGAAGATCAAATACTTAACGACCAACTAAAAGAAGGGGAGCAAGCACCTTCAACTAATCAGTTAGTTAACTTTTACAAAATCAACCATGTCACTGTATCAAAAGGAGTAAATCAGTTAGTTGAGGAAGGGATTCTTTTTAAAAAAAGGGGAATTGGAATGTTTGTAGCCCAAGGTGCAAAAGAAAAACTAATCCAAAAACGCAAGGAATCTTTCGTTGATGATTATGTAGTCAAATTAGTTCATGAGGCTTATAAGTTAGGAATCACTGAAAATGAAATCATTGAATTCATTAAAAATGTAAAAGGGCGTGAAATAGAATGAAGGTTAAAGCGGAAAATCTTCAAATTAAATACGGAAACCAATTAGCTCTTAAAGATGTTTCTTTTGAGTTAAACGGAGAAAAGATATATGGATTACTAGGCAGAAATGGTGCAGGAAAAACCACTCTTCTTTCCATTTTGGCATCATTCCGTGAACCAACTTCAGGATCCCTTACCATCAATGGGGAAATACCATTTGAAAATGCCAAAGTTATGCAACAAGTGGCATTTTTGTATAACAAAGATTATAAAGATGAGTCAGATAATGTTATAGCAATGCTGGAAGACGTACAAAGATATCGTCCACATTTTGATAGAGACTATGCAGATTTTCTAATAGATCGATTTATGCTCGATAAAAAGAAGCCGATTAAACAGTTTTCAAAGGGAATGCAATCTTCTTTAAATGTCATTATTGGTTTAGCAAGTAGATCACCCATCACTATATTTGATGAAGTATATCTAGGAATGGATGCCCCTTCGAGGGATATATTTTACAAAGAGCTTATCCAGGACCAGGAAAAACATCCACGGATCATTATCTTATCCACTCACCTTGTTTCGGAAATGGAATATTTATTTGATGAAGTTCTTTTATTAGACAGGGGTAGCATTCTACTTCAAGACGATTACGATTCACTTATTTCAAAGGGAGCCTCAATTACTGGAAATGTAGAGTTGGTCGATGAGTTTGTTAAGGGTATGAGACAGATTAACATACAACAACTAGGAAATACAAAATCCGTTACAGTTTATGGAGAACTTACAGATCACGAAAAAGAAGTAGCTTTCGAATCCGGACTTGAAATAGCACCCGTCTCCCTTCATGATTTATTTGTTCATTTAACGCAAGGAGGAAATTAAGAATGAAACCAACAGCAGTATTTCCAAGGGTTGCAAAAGACATCTTTTTTGTCCAATTAATGTGGACTGGCGGTTTTTTAGGAATTATGTTAATCGTGAATATTGTTAAATTAATATTTGCAGGTATAAAAGGAAACGAGGCTGAGGGATTTTTTAGTTCTATATTTGTTGCAGGAAATATTTATATGCTGATAATCGGGATTCTTGCTATCTATTTTCTCCCCCATTTTGTAGGAAACGGTGTGACTAGAAAAGATTATTTTATTGGTACAGTTCTCGCTTCTATTGGTCTATCAATCATTATACCGATTATTACCCTATTGGTATCAGTTCTGGAACGATTGATATTAAATATTTTGGATATAACTTTAAAAGGACAAACAATTAATGAAGTGGACGTTGACGGTGCAGTTATTGGAGATATAGTCCAGTCTATCATCATTTCACCTTATGTTGATCCTCAAAGCAATTTGTTTTTGGCTATTAGTGTACTAAGTCTAAATCTTTTAGTTATTTATTTGATTGGTTGGTTAATCAGTTCAAGTTTCTACCGATTTGATACTGTAGTCGGAATCGGTTTTATTTTGATTGGATTAAATCTCAAAATGTTAAAAGATACTTTCCTTAGAATTTCTCTCGATTTACCTATACCTGGTTGGTACACTAAATTAGATATCCTGCCGATAAGTTTCTCATTAATCGGTATATTGTTGATCATACTAATTTCGATTTGGTTTATTCGACTATTAACTAAGAAAGTTGCCATTAAAATGTAAGAAAGCCGATATTGTTTATCGGCTTTTTTTATGTAGAGTTGTTCAACTATTGTAAAAATATAATGGGGACACGGCACCTGTCACCGTGTCCCAACCTGTCATGCGTTTATCATTTTTTGAGCCTGATTTTGGTGTAATTTTTTCATTGCAAATCTGGCAATGGGTTGTGCAATTAATGATTCTACCCAAAATGCGATGAAAAAGTTACGCGGCCAATCATAGAAGAATGTTCGAATTGGTTCCATGCTAATTTCCTTCATACCTATCCACGATCCGATTATTGTTAGTAAGATTGATAAAATGGTTACACTAAACAATATTGTAAATAAAACTCTGGCATTGAATCCATCTGTGGGTTCAATGAACTTAGGTACTAATTTACTAACAATCGGATTTGCCACAAGAGTGACCAAGAGTATGACACAAATCCATACAAACGGAAGTACTTTTAATGTTTCAAAATAAACTTCTTTCCGGAAGCCAAATTTAAATCCCATAATAAGAGGTCCGATAATGTTTACCGAAAGTATTGAAATAATGGCTAAAAACAATAAAAATTCTTTTCCGTTTCTTGGTAATCTTGTTTCTTCTTGCATATCCGTCATCTCCAAAATAAATATTTCAGATAGCAGACGTATCGTTAGACATATATTTTTGGTCAAGTTAGATGACCAATATCTCTACAAACTGATTTAACAATATTATCACGAGGCATGAAAGTAATTCAATACTTCGTTATTAATTTAAATATTTATATACCCCCTTTATTGTAGTAAAACCAATAAGTAGTTCAACGTTTTTTTAGTGTAAATGTGTGCTTTAGCTTCCTAATATGGTGGGACAAGGGACCTGTCCCTGTGACCCACTCTTATTTGATCCATTGTAGGACGATTTCATCAAAGACGGGTTGATTGACCAGTATGCGGTTCATCCAGTAGTTATCATTTTCGGAAGTGATTGAGCGTGGTGCGAGAATTGATGCAGTCTCGTAACCTGATTGTTTAATTGGATTCACAAGTTCTGCTCTCCCATTTCCAAATGGATAGGCGAAATCTTTTACCTCAATATTTAAATGATCTTCAATTAATTCTTTACTAAGTTGAAGGTCTTCTTGAAAATCTCTGTAGTTTCCTTCAAGGAAAAACACTGGGACATCACCTGAAAAATAATGCATGTCAAAGGTATGGGAACCAATAGTTGCCAGCCCACTTTTTATCATCGTTTGAAGTTGCCCCCATGACGCCATTTCTAAATTCGAGTAATCCTTTCCCACCTGGCCTGCAATGATAAATAAAGTAAATGGGATGTTATTTTTCTTTAAAATCGGATAAGCATTCTTATAAACTGACACATCAATATCATCGAACGTTATCCAGATACATTTATCAGGAAAAGTACCTGTTCGCTTTGCCTCTCTTAGTTCATCCGGAGTAACAAAGGTTGCACCCTGCTCTTTTAATTGTTTCATCTGATTTTCAAGTTGCTTGGTATAGACACTGTATTTCGTTAATTCTTCCGACTGAGTGGCCAAGCCAAAAATTTTATAAAAAAAGTTCTCATCGCGAACTCGATGATACGTTAAACCTAAGCATCCATTTTTGTCGAGCTCCTCTGGAAACGTCATTGCAGGATCGGTAAATTCTTTAGTCGAGATTAAATATACAATTCCTCCAACGAGAGCAAAGAAAATAAAGATAATCAAGATATTCTTACTCATTTCATCACCTAACGAGATCCTGGATTGGATTTTTCTCCAATGTAATGTCTTTTGCATTTTGCAAGGAATCATAGTCCTCTTTACTAATTAAGCCAAGTGCTAAAACCTCTTCTTCAGTCGTTGGTTGCGGATATTTTCTTCTTGCCAAATGACTAAACCTTTTTGTATTGTAGTACTTCCAAAACCATAATCCTAAGTAACATGCGATAAAAATAGCAAATACTGTATAAATGAATTCCCTTATTTCAATATTTGTTGTTTTAAATAACATCTTCACAATATTTAAATACTCATTATTATTGTTAAGAATAGCGCTGACAAAAAAGAAGATGACAAATAGACAAAATATCCAAATTAAAAGTGAAAAAAAACCAATAATCACTTCATGAGCCCAATTACGTTTAGTTTTAATAATTAATTCATTCTGTTCCCTCTGTCTGGGCTTGTCCATGTCGCATACCCCCCTTTGATTCGTGACTTTATTGCTTTCGGGAACGCAAACACCACAATAACTGCATTTAGTACCCAATAAATGACCGGATACCAAGCTGCCCACAGATAGTACTTCAAAATTCGGTCATATGGAGAATCCACCTTAATAGAAATCAACAATTGAATTAAGCTTAAAAAGATTAGCGAAAATGAAGAAAAGGTGATCCAAATGAATAGCTCATTAATGCTCGTAGCGGTAGCGAAATAGTAAAGAGTCACAAAAGTCCAAGAATAAGACCAAAGTAAGCTTACCCATTGCTCGATATAAATGGGCCAAATTCTTCGGTGCTTCCAATTCAGCATTATTTTCCAATGTCTAAGAATAACTTCCTGTCCACCTTGAGCCCACCGAATTCGTTGTTTCCATATCCCTCTAATCGTTTCAGGTACCAGCATCCAGCACAGCGCACGTGGTTCATATCGGATATCCCAAAACCTCTCTTGAAGCTTCCAAGATACTGAAATATCTTCGGTAATCATATCGCGGTCCCATAGGCCAACGTTTATTAGAGCTTTCTTTCGAAATGCCACTACTACACCTGATACTGTCATAATTTTACCCAACGTACGCTGGGTTCTTTTTATCGCACCTATAATCGACGCATATTCCACAATTTGTAGGCGGCTCAGTAATGTATCACGATTGCGTATCCTAGGGTTACCTGTTACAGCACCTAATCTCTCACCACGATTAAAAAATTGGTAAATCAAATAGTATGGGGCATCAAGGTCCAAAATGGCATCTGAATCAATACAAATTAAATATTCTGCTTTAGATGCATGTAAGGCAATATGTAAGGCATTGGCTTTCCCTCTATTTTCCTTACAATCAATGACTCGAAGTTCTTGATATTGAGGGGCTAATGTATGGAGAATATTAGCTGTACGATCAATACTTCCATCATTCACAACAATGATTTCTTTATGCGGATAATTCACTTTTACTAGATGTTTGACTGTTTCTTCAATCGTTTCCTCCTGGTTATAACATGGGATTAAAATACTAACAAAGGGCCACTCAACCTTGTTAAAATCAACCTTATTCTTTCTTTCCCTGTACCTAAAAAAGAGGCTAGTACCTGCTATCCAAATTAAGGACATAATCAAAGGGTACCAAAAAATAAATTGTGAAAGATACGCTACCAAACTCTCCATATAATCAACCCTGTTTCGTAAAAATAAAGATAAGTAACAGTAGTCTATGTAATTCCGAATACATTTATAATGGGACGGTCTACTTTCCCATGTTTTCATCCTCCAAATAAAAAAGTGGGAGGCGATAATCGCGTCCCACAATTCATATTCTAAATTCCGTTTCTTCATCTGCAATATTGAAACCTGTTGCTTCGATTTCTTTCCTTAATGCTCCGTCTCTGTGCAATACAGGGTTTGAATGATTAAGATGTGTAAAATATATTTCGGTTTCTCCTACTAAATCCTGTAGCAACTCCATTGTCTCAGTCATTAGTGGATGGGGAACCTGTCGATAATCACGCCCAATATTCGCTAAATCCTGTGGCGAATGAAATGTGCCATCAAGGAAACAAATGTCCGCCTCTTTCACTGCTTCTCGAATATCAATATTCCATTCTTCCCAACGATCAATATCTGGAATAAATAAAACCTTTTTATTTGGGCCCTTGATCCAATAAGCAAACGTCTCAGAAAACTCATTTCGATGAGGAACGGTTACCGGAGTAACTGTTACTTCCGAAGAAACATTCACAGGTTGTCTATCCTTGATTTCTTGGACAACAATGTTCTCAAGTGCCGTAAGCTGGCTCCAAGGAGCATCATTTTCAAGTAATCTTTTCATTTTTGTCCCTGCCATTACGGGTAATTGTCGGGAATTAATCGCTTCTTTCCCTAAAAACATCAAACCTGGATAATGGCCGATATGGGCATGCGTTAGAAAAATACTGCTCATCAATTTGGATTCTAATCCATATCTCATTTGTAATCGCGCCATTTGCTCTCGGAAATCAGGGGTAGCCTCAATTAAATGCCATTTATCCTCATTTGGTAAAATGATCGCTAGTGATGCCGCTGTTCTTTTATACTTTGGATCTTCCATTGCCCTTTTACAATTTTCACAAAAACAATTCGCTTGTGGTAAACCGCCATCTTGCGCAGTCCCAACCACACTTAAAATAACTTCACTCACTATACAACTTCCCTTTCTACTTGAGCAGGTTCTCTTTCTTGGCTGTAATCCTTTCTAGCAATAGTCCATCCGGTGAAACCAAACAACAGATTTACTAATGGAACAAGATAGATAAAGAAAGCATAAGGGATAAACTCCCATGCACTGACACCTAAAATGCTCGTTGCAAACACGGCTGGAACACTCCATGGGATGAGGTTAATTCCTACCGTCCCCATTGACTCCACTGTTCTAGAAAGGTTTTTCGTATCAATATTCATATCTTTATACTTTTGAACGAAAGTTCTTGCAGGTAAGATAATTGCCAAAAACTGAGCTCCACTTGCTAATGCAACAACAAAGGTTGATAAAAGAGTAGATCCAATGAGTGCTCCAGTTGTTTTTACCTTCCTCATCATCTTACCTGTTAGTATTTCAAATGTTCCCGTTTCTTCTAGAATACCACCAAGTGCAGTAGCAATCATTAGCATTCCAACGGTTCCAAGCATCGAAGCAAGTCCACCTCGATTTAACAGTGAATCAATTTCACCTATTCCCGTTTCAATCTTAAAGCCACTTGTCATAAATTGAACAATTGAACTTACCGAGATTCCTTGCACTACAACAGCTATAACGGCCCCTAACAAGCCGACACCCATTAATGCTGGTAATGCAGGAGTACGTTTTAGCATTAAAAGGATCGTTAATATCGGTAGTAATAATAACAATGGGTGAATGACGAATGCTTCGTCTAATCCAGACATAATGACTTCAATCGTTCCATTACCGATACTTGTGTTATTAGCAATCTCAAAACTGCCAAACATCCAAAATAACAGAAGGGATACTACAAATGCAGGAATCGTGTCCCAAAGCATGTGTTTAATATGACTAAATAAATCCGTATCTACTAGAGCTGCAGCAATATTGGTCGTATCTGATAAAGGTGAAAGTTTATCCCCTAAATAGGCACCTGAAAGAACAGCCCCTGCAACGAGAGCCGATGAGAATCCCAATCCTTCTCCAATCGCCATGAAAGCTAGTCCTACAGTTGCGATAGAAGTAAAGGATGTTCCTAGAGTAATCGAAACAATACCTGTTATTAGCGCAACGAACGGAACAAACCATGACGGATCTAAAATCGAAACACCATAATAAATCATTGTTGGAATAACTCCACTCGCAATCCAAGATCCAATAATCGTCCCGATTACCATTAATATAAATACAGCTGGTAAAGACCTTGTTACTCCATTTACCATCATTTGTTGAATATCATTCCAACTCCATCCACAGCTGATTGCTATGATGGATGCCAAAATCACCCCAACTATTAACGGAAAATTCATTCCTGCATTCCAGATAAAAATAGAGCAAGCTGCAGCAATGATTAATCCTAATAATGGAATGATTGCTTTCCAAATTGTAAGATTTGATTTCACCTTTTCCCCCACCAGTTCTAAAAATCGATTTTTATAGTTTATAAGATTCAACATATACTTTAGTGCTTTAAAGCTTTCATGCTTTTATGCTTTTTACTGCGATAATCATAATTTATTTTCATTCATTAGTCAATATCCTTAGTAAACATATGCACAAAAAAACGAATTCCATTTAACGGAATTCGTTTTCACTATTAATACCCACGGCCTTTTTCATCTTCTCCCCAACATTCAACATCACCCATATTTGGTACGTTTTTCTTGTAGAATACTGGATCCTTGCCTTGTCTTTGTTGGACTACATAATCATGAATAACGCCTTTTACTACCTTCCATAGCAGCAGGATTGCAATAAGGTTAATGATTGCCATAATGGCCATAAAGAGATCGGCTAAATCCCAAACAATTTGTACTTTTGCAATGGAACCAAACATGACAAAGACGACAACAAATAGACGAAATATGCCTAAGCCAATTTTCGATTCATTAATAAATTCAATATTTGTTTCACCGTAGTAATAATTACCAATTATTGAACTGAAGGCAAACAGAAATACAGCTACTGCTAAGAAGATTCCAGCCCAATCACCTAAATTCTCGGCTAAAGAAACTTGAGTCAAGTTAACTGAAGCAGCGTCAGATTGAAGATACGCATCGCTTAGTAATACGATGGCAGCTGTTGCAGTACAAACTAATAATGTATCAATAAAAACCCCTAGCGTTTGAATTAAACCCTGTTTGACTGGATGAGTAACAGATGCCGTTGCCGCTGCATTCGGGGCAGAACCCATTCCCGCTTCATTTGAGAATAAACCACGTTTTATCCCGTTCATGATTGCTGCCCCTAACAAACCAGCAAAGGCTTCTTCCAATCCAAATGCAGACTTAATGATCAACGCTAACACACCGGGGAGCTCAGTAAAATTTTGAATTACAACCAGGAGTGCGATAATAATATAAAGAACTGCCATAACCGGAACAATAATTTGAGTGACACTCACAACACGCTTTAATCCACCAAAGACGATAATACCTGTTATAACAGCAATTATGATCCCAACGACAACACGATTAGCACCGAAACTTTCTTCAAAAGCAATGGATATCGTATTTGCTTGTACCGCATTAAACACAAAGCCATATGTAAATGTAATAACTACGGCAAAAATGATCCCCATCCACCTTTTATTTAATCCTTTTTCCATATAATAGGCGGGACCACCACGAAACAACCCAGTTTCGTGATCTTTAATTTTATATACTTGTGCTAGTGTACTTTCAACTAGTGAAGTTGCACCACCAATTAGTGCAATCATCCACATCCAAAAAATTGCACCAGGTCCTCCAAGGGCAATTGCCGTCGCAACCCCGGCTATATTTCCAGTCCCAATCCGGGATGCAGCAGAAATTGTAAAAGCCTGAAAAGAAGAGATCCCTTTTTTCCCTGATTCATCTCTTGGAGTACTTTCCGTAATAACTTTAAACATATCAGAGATTAATCGGAATTGAATAAAGCCTGTCTTAAATGTAAAAAAAAGACCAACTCCAACCAACAATATGATTAACAAATACGAATACAAAAAGGTATTGATTTCACCTAAAGTACTACCAAACCAATCCATAGATTCCCCTCCTACACTTATAGTTACAAATCCTTCTATTCCTTATACATTTTTTGGGACAGAGGGACATGTCCATAGTCCCAAAATTTTTTATTTAAGACGGTTTCTAGCGGAAACACTGTAAAATAAAAGTGGGACACGATAAATATCCCCGTGTCCCACCCTTTTATACAAATTTCATCTGTTCATTTCTAATGCGTATTGCTCTTTCAGGATAATCTGTAATAATCGCATTGACTTTAAGACTAAGTAATTTTTCAATTTCATTTGGTTCATTGACTGTCCAAACCCTTACCTTATCAAAAAGATGTTGGAAACTCTTCTCATTATCCTCTTTAATCTTTTTATTAAGATAGTGAATGGCTTCTTTTGGGAAATACATTGGGAATTGCTTGCTGAGTTGTAATACTTGTTGGTATATTTCCCCCTTTGGCAAAAGAATCGCTTTGTTTAAGTGAAAAGCCTCTAAATATAACGAAGTAAGATAATCGTGTGGAAGAGAAATACCTTCATTTAACAACCAGGCTATTTTGGTGTCCGAGTTAATCTGCTTTATTCTCAAAATGGATGGCAAATGAAAGGATGAATAAATTATTTCTAAATTCTTTCCATATCGCTCAACAATTGCTAGTACCTTTTCCTCAATTCCTTCGTAAGGTACAGAATAGGTTTTTAGCTCGATATTAAGTTCGATTTGATGAGGAGCCACTAACGTTAGTACTTCTTCAAGCGTAGGGACCTGCTCATTATCCCATGCTTCCTCGTATTCGTTAAAATGTGTGAAGGAGCTTCCGGCGCTGTATTTTCTGATCTCAGCTAAGGTTAAATCTTTTATCCAACCAGATCCAGTTGTTGTTCGTTCAAGCGTCTCATCATGAATGACAACAACTTCCCCATCCTTTGTCAGATGGACGTCTAATTCCAAACCATCTACACCTTGATCAATTGCCTTTTTAAAACTAAGCAAAGTATTTTCAGGATATAATCCCTTTGCACCACGGTGTCCATAAATTTTTGTCATCGAAAGTCACCCTCTACATTCGTTTTTTAAAGTGTATTATCTGTACCCATCTTAAAGTTCTTTTTTGTAAAAAAATAAATAGTGGGACACGGTACCTGTCCCCGTGTCCCAAAACTGAGGAGCAGAACGCCGTGTCCCAACGATTTATTTTGCTCTTGCTTTGTTGGCTTGTTCAATTGCTTTGTTAAATTGGTCTACGGCAGTGGTATAGGCCTCATCTACAGACCCGCCATTGTATACGGATTCGAGGGCTGTTTCCATTACTTTTCTACCCTGTGGAAGCATATCCATTAAAGCGCCTTGTGTAGCAAATGATGATTTAGTTGCTTGTAATTGATCCACCGTAACACGTAATTGTGGTTTTTCAGTATGGGCATCTTTTACCAATTGTTCCTCGTATGCATCAGGGTTTATAGCAAAGTAACCTGTACCTACATGCCATTTTGCTTGTACTTCTGGAGTTTGTAAATATTTCATGAATTCCCATGCCGCTTTTGTTTCTGCTTCTGGTTTTCCATCGATCATCCAAAGACTAGCTCCACCAATGACTACCCCTTCACGTTCCTTATTTTCAGGGTGTGGTAGGAAAGCAATACCCACTTCAAAAGGAGCATTGTCGATAACATCTCTAGCACTAGCTGATGATTGTAAAAACATGGCTACATCCCCAGCTAAAAATCCAGCAACCATGTTATCTCCGTTTGTACCATAATTCGCAAATGTACCGTCGTCTACCATTCTTTTAACCCATTCAAAAATGGATTTTCCTTCATCTTCTGTCCATCCGATCTCAGTTGGAGTCTCTGAACGTCCATTGTCATTATTCAGTAGTAAAGCACCTTGATTCGCTAATAATTGTTCCCATAACCACCCATACGCTTGTAAAGCGAAGCCTTTCATTTCCGGATTGGATTCCACAATCGCTTTACCAGTAGCTTCTACTTCTTCATAAGTTGCAGGAGGTGATACTGGATCTAAACCAGCTGCAGAAAATGCATCTTTGTTATAATACATAACCGGAGTGGATGAGTTAAATGGCATTGAATAAAACTTTCCATCTAATGAGTAATAATTCACAATGTTTTCTTCTAATCCACCCATTTCATAACCATCAGCATCTACTAGTTCTTGAATCGGGATAATATTTCCACTATTAATCATTGACATAGTTCCGATTTCGAAGGTTTGAATCATTGTTGGAGCACTATCAGTACCAGCAACAGCATTAAACTTTGTTAATGATTCATCGTATGTACCTTGATATTCCGCATTTACTTGAATATCCTCCTGTGATGTATTGAAGTCTTCCACAATTGCATCTAGTGCTTCTTGACCCGCACCACCCATAGAGTGCCAAAAAGTTACAACCTGTGGGCCACTACTTTCTTCCGAATCTGATCTGTCATTTCCTGAGTTTTGGTTGCTGTCTCCAGAGGTGGACTCACCTCCAGCACATGCTGTCAAAAGCAAAACGAAACCTAGAGCAAGGAACATCATAAATCTTTTCATTTCTTCATCTCCTTTATTGTATGTTCGAGGTATCTGTTATTTTACAGCGCCCTCTGTTAAACCTGTTTGTAGCTTCTTTTGTCCTAGGAAAAGCAGTATTAATGTTGGGATAATCACAATAACAGCTCCTGCCATGATGACACCCCAATCATTTAACTGTTCCTGTGTTTGTAATTGTTTCAAGCCAATTTGCACCGTTCGAACAGTGTCGTTAGTGGTTGCAAGAAGTGGCCATAAATACATATTCCATGATGTTAAAAAACCATATACCCCTAATGTAACTAGGCTAGTCCTTGATACAGGCAATACGACAGTTAAGAAAAATTTGAAATCACCAATCCCAGCAATTTGGCTCGCTTCCCTTAGTTCTTTAGGAATTTGTTTAAAGTTCTGTCGTAACAAAAAGGTGCCAAACGTCGTTGCAAAGAATGGAATGGTTAAGCCTGCGTAATTATCAAGCCAGCCTAAATCACGGATAATGTGAAAGTTAGGAATGATAGACGCCTCAAAGGGAACCATCATTGTTGCAATAAACAGATAAAATAATAAATCTCTTCCTTTAAATTCTAAAAATACGAAAGCATAGGCTGCTAGACTTGATAAAGCCAGTTGGCCGAGCATAATCACAATTGAAACTACAAAACTATTAAACAAATATTTGAATAACGGAAAACGTTCAAAAGCTACAACATAATTGTCTGCTGTTAGCTCGGTCGGCATACTAGCTGTTAAAATATCCTGGTTCGTCATGAAACTCATAACAATCGCCATTATGGCTGGGCCTGCAATTAAAAGGGCTGAGACAATTAATAGGATATAGAAGGTTACCTTTCTCCCCAATGACATCATCATTGATAGTGGACCCTCCTCTCACCTAGCTTAAATTGCAGTGCAGTCATTACTAAAATTAGTATAAATAACACGATTGCTTGTGCACTTGCTGACCCGAATTGATAATTCACAAATGCCTCACGGTAAATCGAATACACGATTAGGTTCGTCTCATTTGCTGGACCGCCTTGTGTCAAAATATCAATTTGACCAAACGTTTGGAACGAATTGATAATCGAGACTGTAATCACAAAAAATAATGTCGGTGAAAGCATCGGGACCGTAATTCTTCTAAATTTATAAAAATACCCTGACCCCTCAATATCCGCACTTTCATATAGTGAGGTATCGATAGATTGTAAACCACCTAATAAGATCAAAAATGTAAAACCTATATTCATCCAAATAGTCGTAATGGCAATCGCAATCATTGCCCATTTCGGATCTGTTAACCAGCCAATCGATTCCGCTCCAAACATGTTAAGTAATTGGTTCAATAAACCCATTGTCGGATTGAATAAGTAAAGCCAGAATACAGAAGCAGCCGCAACAGATATTCCCATGGTTGACGTATAAACGGTCCGAAAAAAGCCAATACCCTTTAACTTCTCATTGGAAATGACGGCTAAAAACAAACTGATAATAATAGTTGCAGGTACCGTATAGATGACAAATAAAAAGGTATTTTTAAAGCTTTTTAGAAAAATAGGATCGGAGAACATATATAGATAGTTTTCTAAGCCCACGAATACAGTCGTAGCTCCCTTTGCATCAGTTAAAAAGAAACTTAAATAGAGAGTTTTAAACAAAGGGTAAAATAGAAAAACACCAAACAAAACAATAGATGGCAACAAAAATACAATTCCTTTAAATAAACTTGAAATGCGTTTTTTCCTTCTTGCTTTTTCAATTTGAGCAGTAAAGGATTCTTTACTTTCAATAATTGGACTGATCATACTCATATGGCTACAACCTCTTGTCTCTTCCCTAGTTGAGCAGATTTAAGTAGATTCCCACTGTCACCATCAAAAAATAAGATGTATTCTGGCTTAATTTGCACAGGGACCATTTGTCCAAATTGAACGTTCCATTGTCCAGGCCATTTCGCTGTCCATAATTCAGAACCTACATCAAAAGCAATGGATGTTTCATTGCCTAATTGTTCAATATTCACTGCTTCCAAATATGAAAGATGTTCTTCTTTATTTAGCCCCGAAAATATATGTTCAGCGCGTATCCCCACGACTAGGTTCCGATTTCGTGGTAGATCACTTGTTATCTTAGGATCGACTGGTATATGTAGCTGATTTTCAATAATCAGTTGGCTCTCATCCTCCGAAAATGTAGCCTTCCCCAGATTCATTTTTGGTGAACCGATAAACGACGCAACAAATAAATTTTTAGGTTCGTTATATAAGGTAATCGGTTTACCTACTTGTTGGATTTTACCCTCATTTAGCACCATAATTCGGTCACCCATTGTCATCGCTTCAACTTGGTCATGGGTAACATAAATCATCGTTAATCCTAGACGTTTCTGCAGCCTTCGAATTTGAACCCGCATATTAGCACGTAGCTTTGCATCCAAATTAGATAGTGGTTCATCCATTAAACATAAAGGGGCATGACTTACAACCGATCGTCCAAGTGCAACACGTTGTCTTTGACCGCCAGAAAGCTCCCTAGGTTTCCGTTTCAGCAAACCACTTAACCCTAGCATTTCTGCAGATTCTATAAGCCTTCTTTGTTGTTCTTTTTTATCCACTTTCCTTGCTTTTAAGCCAAACAGGATATTTTGTTCTACAGTTAAATGTGGATATAATGCATAGTTTTGAAAGACCATAGATAAATCTCGGTTCTTTGGGGGGAGCAGATTCACGACTTCATTATTGATCTTCAATATTCCACCCGAAATCTCCTCAAGACCCGCAATCATCCGAAGCAATGTACTCTTTCCCGATCCAGAAGGACCAACAAGTACGAAAAATTCACCCTCTTCTATCGAAACATTGATACCGTCCAATACATCCTTTTGTTTATCATAGGATTTAGAGATGTCAGTTAACTCAACTCGACTCATGCCAAACCTCCTTTCTAATCACATCAACATTTAACCATAATTTTTGCTATAAAAAAGCAAATTTACAGTTTTTTGACAATCTCTTAAATCTACTTGATTAACTAAAAATTAAATTCACAAATTAAACGAACCTTTACACAAAACAGGACCGATGCACTATTTACAAAAGAGGACAGGGATATGCCTATTCCTCTGGTTTTATTCACCTTGCATCGTATAGGTAGCCATTTTTTGCAAGTTCCTCTGATAGTACTACGATTTTTATGTGTTCAAGATGTGGAAATCGACCAATTTGATTGGACATCCGTCTTGAAATTTAAAAAATTGTTTTTCCCTCTGATGTAAAATTCATGTAGGGTTTTCCTCTAGATGCCCCACCGTTAAATTGATTGCCACCTTTTCCTTGAAAACTTCCTGGGGACAACAAGTCTTTCTTCCTCTATCCTTTGATGAAGATTCACTTTTCCCGTCAGATATATCAATAGCCGCACTGATTACAAATCCACTTTCTTCTATTTCTACACAATCCAACAACCTGTCACCAGTATTAGCAAGCAAAGGATTAATAAGCTTTTAATTACTTTCATTCCCCTTCCCCCCACCTATTTTAGAAATTAACAGAAGTAGTAGTGGAATCAACATACTTAATACAATTCCGAAGTACCTTTACCACGGGAAACCTGTTGAACAATTTCACGTGTACTTTGGTAACTTCGGACTGCGCTAGGCAATTTCTGCTGAGCTGTGTCCGAAGCTTTGGTATCTTCGGACAACGCTAGGCAATTTTTACGCATGGGTGTCTGAAGGCGAGGTATCTTCGGACAGTACATGGCAATTTCTGCTGGGCTGTGTCTGAAGTTGAGGTATCTTCGGACAACGCTAGGCAATTTTTGCGCTTGTGTGTCTGAAGGCGGGGGATCTTCGGACAGCACAAAGTAATTTCTGCTGAGCTGTGTCCGAAGTTTGGGGATCTTCGGACAACGCTAGGCAATTTTTACGCATGTGTGTCTGAAGGCGGGGGATCTTCGGACAGAACTAGGCAATTTCTGCTGGGCTGTGTCTGAAGTTTTGGCATCTTCGGACTGCGCTAGACTATTTCTGCTGAGCTGTGTCCGAAGTTGAGGCATCTTCGGACTGCGCTAGGCAATTTCTGCGCATGTGTGTCTGAAGGCGGGGGATCTTTGGACAGTATAAGTCAATTTCTGCTGGGCTGTGTCTGAAGGCGGGGGATCTTCGGACAGAACTAGGCAATTTCTGCTGGGCTGTGTCTGAAGTTTTGGCATCTTCGGACTGCGCTAGGCAATTTTTACGCATGTGTGTCTGAAGGCGGGGCATCTTCGGACAGAACTAGGCAATTTCTGCTGAGCTGTGTCTGAAGTTTTGGCATCTTCGGACTGTGCTAGGTAATTTCTGCTGAGCTGTGTCTGAAGTTTTGGCATCTTCGGACTGTGCTAGGCAATTTCTGCTGAGCTGTGTCTGAAGTTTTGGCATCTTCGGACTGTGCTAGGCAATTTCTGCTGAGCTGTGTCTGAAGTTTTGGCATCTTCGGACTGCGCTAGGCAATTTTTACGCATGTGTGTCTGAAGGCGGGGCATCTTCGGACAGCACAAGGCAATTTCTGCTGGGCTGTGTCTGAAGTTTTGGCATCTTCGGACAACGCTAGGCAATTTTTACGCATGTGTGTCTGAAGGCGGGGCATCTTCGGACTGCGCTAGGCAATTTCCGCTGAGCTGTGTCCGAAGTTTGGGTATCTTCGGACAACGCTAGGCAATTTTTACGCATGTGTGTCTGAAGGCGGGGCATCTT